>NZ_JBNNIW010000020.1:0-76009 GCF_050269715.1 Halomonas sp. NPDC076908
GACCGCTCAGCGTACAAAACTCTCTCCAGCGTGAAGGCCGTGTGCAAATCGATCACGATCACCGGAATGACCGGTCACGTTCGCCGGAATACGCACCACTGCCAGGAATGGGGTCGCCAACTTCAGGATTAGCTGCCAACCAGGCGAAAAATGCACTTCGCTCCTCCTCGGTCCAGATCTTTCTGGCATCCGCTTCGAATGTAAGGGTTTCGATGTTGTAAACATGAAAACAACTATACGTCATTGACGGAGTTTTGCAAGGTGAATGAGTGAAAGGGGTAACGCCGCCAGCACGCGCGGCGTTGTAGTGGAGGCGTAGCTGCAACGGAAAAGCCGTCGCCGTGCCCGGCCTTGATACTCATTGAGCCTTCTCCCCCAGCTCAGCCTGTTTGGCTAAGCTGAAAAGGCGACCAAACCTAACAGGAGAAGACTCAATGAATTTTTACAATAGCACTCATCGTCACTACATTTGATGAACAACGCTTTTTAACGAGTTAGTCACGCAGCAGGATGATGATCAACGTCTAACTGGATCATCATGGAGTGTGCTGAAACAGGGTGTCTGCTGACTGATCTTGAGATCTGAAACCCGACTTCTACACCCAACTCGAAGCCCGTCGCTTTGATTATCCATCCTGCTGGCGTGCATCAACACCCTGAGCGAGTGGGCTTACACCGGCGCTGAACCTGAAACTAACTGGGACTATAAAGTAACCCGCTGTTTGAATAGGACAGATGCTGGTTAACCGATGAATGTCTAGTGCCCCAGACTAACCTGCAAGGAGCAACCCGGTTTGGCAGTGGTGAACCACCACGTTAGAGAGCCTCAATAGGTGTTTGCTGTAAGCCACCAACAGCCAACGATGACAGATGAAGTAGGATCCCTGGCTCAAGGCCTTGATATTGGCCGATCACGCGGCCAATAAAAAACACTGCGGTCTATTGACAGAGAGAAGGCTCATAGGTGTTAGATTCATTTAAAATATACTGTATAGCGTCTCGACACCCAGCCTTGCTCAAGCGCTCCATCAATCTCCACTTCGACTAAAAGCCATGAACGGTGGGACTTATCTATTACCTCAAGCAACGAACCAATTGGCAAAGTCGTTATTATTTCAGATTTCATACTGGGGCCTTCTCTAAAATTAAGAGATTGTACTGTTGTGACACGAAACCTTTTTAACGAAGATCGCTCAAAATTATGATTAGGTGCGCGAGTAAATTGCCTGACCTCGGCAGGTGTAGATATCGACTCTAGCTCTTTTCTTGCTTCTATTGCGTTGGCCATCATGTAAGCAGATAAGCAGCTGAGTAAAATCGGCAAAAAATAATAGTGATATAAATAGAGTAAGATGCTCTTAGTTTTGTCAGATAGCGCATTAAAGTCTGTTTGTGAATATATCTCTGCGCTTAATTGAGCATCTATCTCTTTAAGAGATTCATCTATTATGTCGGTGTTACTCATTTCCGATGCGAAGGCCAAGACTGCACTTTGAGGAAATGGGCTGTTATCTAGACTAGCCAAAGCTTTAAATGACGCCAAGTTACTAATCTGAGATATTTGTTTAAATGCTTCAGATTGCTGCAAGGCAATTGATGCAAGCTGGCTTGTTTTTGCAAAACTTTGCAGCTGCTTCGCAGTTTCAGACTGCTGAAACGCTAGAGAGGATAGTCGAACCGATTCAGCTACAGCCTTAAAAGACCTCATAGCATCCGATTCTTGTATAGCTAACGTTGCCAGCCGACTTGATTCTGTCAAATGCCTAATAGACTTCATGGCATCCGATTCGTGGAAGGCAAGCGAAGCGAGTCTGCTACTGTCGGCTGCAATCCGAGCGGATTTCATTAATTCTGACTGGTTAAAAGCCAAGGATGCCAGCCTTGTGGTCTCACTGAGCTTTCTTATTGTTCGCAGTGTTTCAGGTTCCTGAAACACCGAAGCAGCAAGACTAAATTGCTTTTCCATCTTCCTTATTGACTCCAGCCAAGACGGATTGATGATATTTTCGATACTTTTATCCATGGTTCTATATGATCTTCCGTCTTAGCAGGAGCCTAGAAATCTAACGCCCGCAATAAACGGAGCGAGGAACGAGCGTCCGGCGACCGCAGGGAGCGAATTTAATTGCATTGTTAGTTCATTCACGACGAGCCAGTAAAAGCCCAACCCCAGCACTACCAAGTAGTCCAGCACAAATTCTATTGAATAGGCGACGCATAGAAGGGCGGGAGAACCAATGGCGCAGCGCTTTGCCAAAAAATGCATACCCGGCTATTGCTACCCACTCAAGCATTAAAAACAGCACACCTAATATCAAGAACTGGAATCCAACAGAGCCTGTAGGGTCAACAAACTGAGGCAGGAAAGCTGTAAAAATCAAAATAGCCTTGGGGTTCCCTGCCGCCAGAAAGAATTCTTGCCTTGCCAGTTGGAAAAGGCTTTTTCCACCCAGAGCTTCGTTCCCATCGTCGGTTGGGTCTGCAGTCCACAACTGAAAGGCCAGCCAAAGTAGATAGAGCCCTCCTACTACTTTTATAGCGAGAAATAATTTTTCAGACGTATACAGCACTGTTGCTAGCCCTGTAGCAGCAAGCGTGATCATGCCCACAAATGCGACCAAACGGCCTAAGCCAGCATAACAGGCGGCCTTAATGCCGTAGCGCTTTGCGTTCGCCATCGAAAGCAGGTTATTGGGACCAGGTGCCATGTTCAAAGCAAAACATGCTGGTATGAATAACAGGATGGTCATTAAAGTCACAACTGATTCTCCTTTAACGCTGCCAACACGCGCAGCTTTGTAGTGAAGGCGAAGCCACAACGAAAAAGCTGTCGCCGTGCTTGGCCTTGATACTCATTGAGCCTTCTCCCCCCAGCTCAGCCTGTTTGGCTAAGCTGAAAAGGCGACCAAACCTAACAGGAGAAGACTCAATGAACTTTTACAATAGCACTCATCGTCACTACTGTGGCATTGATCTGCATGCCCGTAGCCTGTATGTCTGCATCCTGGATCAGCAGGGCGAAACCCTTCTGCATAAAGAGATTCCAGCTAAACCAGAACCTCTGCTTCATCTGATCGAACCCTACCTGGACGATCTGATCATCGGCGTCGAATGCATGCACTGCTGGTACTGGATCGCCGATTTCTGTGAAGACCAGGGCATTGCTTTCATTCTCGGCCATGCCCTTTATATGAAGGCCATTCATGGCGGTAAAACCAAGAATGACCGCGTGGATTCTTACAAAATTGCGGCGCTTATTCGAGGCGGTAATTTTCCCCTCGCTTATGCCTACCCACGCAGCATGCGAGCTACCCGTGACCTACTTCGCCGCCGAACTGGGCTCGTTCGCCACGGCGCTGATCTCAAAGCCCATGTTGTCAACACAACGAGTCAGTACAACCTGCCACCCAACAAAGTCAATTTGAAAAATGTCAGTGCCAGAGAACAATTGGGCAGAACCTTTGATGACCCGCTCGTTCAGCGCAATATCGATCTAGATATGGCCGTTTTAGAGTGCTACCACCGGGAACTAAGCCAGGTGGAATGGCTATTGGAAAAGCAGGCCAAAAAGCATCAGCCGACCTACTACCACTTATTAATAACCATTCCCGGCGTTGGCCGTATTCTGGCCCTCACCATTCTGTATGAAGTGGGTGATATTCGACGTTTTGAATCTGTCCAGAAGTTTGCCTCCTATTCCCGACTGATCAAGTGCAAAGCCGAATCAGCCGGTAAGACCTATGGCACCCAGGGCAACAAGATTGGTAATGCCCATCTGAAGTGGGCTTTTTCTGAGGCTGCGGTGCTTTATCTGCGCGGCAATCCAGGTGCACAAAAGCTGTTGCAACGTTTACAGAAACGCATGAGTAAAGCCAAAGCTTTATCGGCTCTGGCCCACAAGCTGGGGCGTGCGGTCTATTTCATGTTAAAGCACGAAAAGGTATTTGATGAACAACGCTTTTTAACGAGTTAGTCACGCAGCAGGATGATGATCAACGTCTAACGGGATCATCATGAAGTGTGCTGAAACAGGGTGTCTGCTGACTGATCTTGAGATCTGAAACCCGACTTCTACACCCAACTCGAAGCCCGTCGCTTTGATTATCCATCCTGCTGGCGTGCATCAACACCCTGAGCGAGTGGGTTTACACCGGCGCTGAACCTGAAACTAACTGGGACTATAAAGTAACCCGCTGTTTGAATAGGACAGATGCTGGTTAACCGATGAATGTCTAGTGCCCCAGACCCACCTGCAAGGAGCAACCCGGTTTGGCAGTGGTGAACCACCACGTTAGAGAGCCTCAATAGGTGTTTGCTGTAAGCCACCAACAGCCAACGATGACAGATGAAGTAGGATCACTGGCTCAGGGACTTGATATTGGCCGCTCACGCGGCCAATAAAAACACTGCGGTCTATTGACAGAGAGAAGGCTCATAGGGGTTATGCATTTTGGACCGCGATGAACCACTTGGGATGCATCTCATTAAAGTCCGTTCGAATATTTGATGGCAGGTAACTTGCTGAGTCCAGCACATAATCCTTACCACCTACACGCTTGAAAACGACCCAGTGCCAGAAATTTTTCCCATCTTCTTGATGATGCTTGATAGAAAGCAATGCCAAGTCGGGTAATGCACCCCAAGACTCAAAAGGAGTTTCATCGGGAGACGTCTCGACTCCAGCATGAGACAGCATTTTCCTTACATATTGGGTATCAGACCAAAGCGATTTGTCTTCCGCTTGGATGCCCATAGCATTTGCTGTGGCTTTCATTTCCAAATAGGTCTTGCTCAGAATGTTGGCAACCGACGCGATTCCGCATCCTGTAGTTTCTTCCTGTATTACGGAATTCAGCACCTTGCCCTCCTTATGCATAACAGTGATTACACATCCAGTCGCATAACCTCAATGAACGAGACGACGCGTTCATTGAGGTTATGCGGCTAACCATATCGACCTTACCCATTGATTCCCTTGATAGCAAAGCCAATTTTGGCCACTTACCCAAAAGTCGCAGCTTGCGCGATTGACCATTTCCAATCATGACCTCTTGCATCTCCCCCACCCGCCTCCTACACTCCACCAACGAACAGCTTGACGGGGTGCCGGTGATATCCGGCTGAGATGGCGCAGGGTGGGCTTTTGGCTCCCAAGCGCTGGTCCCGCTGAACCTGATCCGGCTAATGCGTTGCTCATATAACGAGCGGCGCAGGTACCGGCGTAGGGATCAAGCGATGGCCATGGCTAGCTCTCTCTTATGATCGCACGCCACCTTCAGGGCCATTTCCTCGATCTTTTATACGCCTGCCCTCCGGATCATTATCACCGGAGGCATCATGGGCTACCGCTTTACTGATCTCACCACCGCCTGCCAGCAGGATTGGCGCGCCTATATTGCGCACGATTTTGTGCGTCAGCTAGGCACCGCCACACTGCCTGAAGCGTCGTTTCGCCACTACCTGAAGCAGGATTACCTGTTCTTGATTCACTTCGCCCGCGCCTATGCGTTGGCTGCCTATAAAAGCCCCACCCTCGCCGATCTTCGCCAGGCCCACGAAGGCCTAAAAGCCATTGTGGATGTGGAGTTGGGCCTGCACGTGGGCTTTTGTCAGGAGTGGGGGATTTCAGAACAAGAATTGGCAGAGCTTCCCGAAGCCAGGGCCACGCTGGCTTATACACGCTATGTGTTGGATACCGGCAACCGTGGCGACCTGCTGGATTTGCATGTGGCGCTGGCCCCCTGCCTAGTCGGCTATGGCGAAATCGCCAACTGGCTGAACGCCCAGCCTTCTACCCTGCGCGGTACACAAAACCCTTTTGATGCCTGGATTGCCATGTACGAAGGCGAGGAGTTTCAGGCCGCCATGCAGGCGGAGCTTGAATGGCTCAACGCTCGCCTTGCCGATGTGTCGTCCGCCCGCTTTGCTGAACTGAGCAAAATTTTCCGCGATGCCACCCGGCTGGAAATCGACTTCTGGCAGATGGGCCTCGACCTTACGACGTAATTCCCAACAACCATAAGGAAGCTAACCATGAGTAAAACCAGTCACTTTTTAGCCGAAACCGCCCAGGTCGATGCCGCCGCCATTCAGCCGCTGCCCGGCTCGCGGAAGGTGTATATCGAAGGCTCGCAGCCAGATATCCGCGTGCCGTTTCGGGAGATCACTCTGTCGCCGACCAAAACCACCGGCATTGATGAGGAGAACCCGCCGCTACTGGTGTACGACACCTCCGGCCCTTACACCGACCCCGATGCCCAGATTGATCTACGCCGGGGTCTGCCAGCACTGCGCCGCGCCTGGATTGAAGCGCGGGACGACACCGAGTTTCTATCAGGCCCCACGTCTGATTACGGCAACCGCCGCGCCAACGATCCGACCCTTGCCCAGCTACGCTTTGATTTAACCCGCACGCCACGCCGGGCGAAAGCGGGCAAAAACGTGACCCAACTGCACTACGCCCGCCTGGGCATCATCACGCCGGAAATGGAGTTTATTGCCATTCGCGAAAACCAGCGCCGCCAGGCGCTAGGTACCGCAGAAGTAGAGCGTATTCTGGGCCACCAGCATCCTGGCCAGAACTTTGGTGCCAGCCTGCCGGAAGAGATCACGCCGGAGTTTGTGCGCGACGAGGTAGCACGTGGGCGGGCAATTATTCCCAACAACATCAACCATCCGGAAAGCGAGCCGATGATTATTGGCCGTAACTTCCTGGTGAAGATCAACGGCAACCTGGGCAACTCGGCGGTCACCTCTTCCATTGAGGAAGAAGTGGACAAGATGACCTGGGGCATCCGCTGGGGCGCGGATACCATCATGGATCTCTCCACCGGCCAGAATATCCATGAAACCCGCGAGTGGATACTGCGCAACTCGCCGGTGCCGATTGGCACGGTGCCTATCTATCAGGCGCTGGAAAAGGTCAAAGGCGTGGCCGAAGACCTCACCTGGGAAGTGTTCCGCGATACACTGATCGAGCAGGCCGAACAAGGCGTGGACTACTTCACCATTCACGCGGGCGTGCTGCTGCGCTATGTGCCGCTCACCGCCAAGCGGGTCACCGGCATTGTCAGCCGCGGCGGCTCGATTATGGCCAAGTGGTGTTTGTACCATCACCAGGAGAGCTTCCTGTACACCCACTTCGAGGAGATCTGCGAGATCTGCAAGCAGTACGACGTGGCGTTCTCACTCGGCGATGGCCTGCGCCCCGGCTCAGTGGCGGATGCCAACGATGAAGCGCAAATGGCGGAGCTTAAAACCCTCGGTGAGCTTACCCATATCGCCTGGAAGCACGATGTACAGGTAATGATTGAAGGCCCCGGCCATGTGCCCATGCATCTGGTAAAAGAGAATATGGATAAGCAGCTGGAGTACTGCGACGAAGCACCCTTCTACACCCTCGGCCCGTTGGTGACGGATATCGCCCCCGGCTACGACCACATCACCTCAGGCATTGGGGCGGCGATGATCGGCTGGTTTGGCTGCGCGATGCTCTGCTATGTCACCCCCAAAGAACACCTGGGCTTGCCGAATAAAGACGACGTTAAAACCGGCATTATCACTTACAAGATTGCTGCACACGCAGCGGATTTAGCCAAAGGCCACCCGGCGGCACAACGGCGCGATAACGCACTCTCCAAGGCGCGCTTCGAGTTCCGCTGGGAAGACCAGTTCAACCTGGGCCTAGACCCGGATACCGCCCGTGAATACCACGACGAAACCCTGCCGAAGGACTCCGCCAAGGTGGCGCACTTCTGCTCGATGTGCGGGCCGAAGTTCTGCTCCATGAAGATCAGCCAAGAGGTGCGAGACTATGCAAATGAGCACGGCCTAAACGGCGATCAGGAAGCAGTAATGAAAGGCATGGAAGAGCAGGCGGAGAAGTTTCGCCAGAAAGGCAGCGAGCTATACCAGGAGGTGTAGCCCGCTGTCTGGGGTGGTTAAGAGACTTCAAGCGCCACTTTCAATACGCCATCGCGCTGGTGGGAGAAGAGGTCGTAGGCCTCGACGATATTCTCCAGCGCGTAGCGATGGGTAACCATGGGGCCAAGATCCAACCGGCCGGCGGCAATGATGCTCATCAGCCTGCGCATGCGCTCTTTGCCGCCGGGGCACAGCGAAGTAATGATCTTGTGGTCACCCAGGCCCGCACAGAAAGCACCCAGCGGAATCGTTAGGTCTTGGGAGTAAACACCAAGGCTAGATAGCGTTCCGCCGGGTTTTAGTACCCGCAAAGCGGACTCAAAGGTCTGCTGTAGGCCGAGCGCTTCAATGGCGCAATCGACACCACGCCCACCAGTCAGCTTGAGGATTTCCTCGACCACATCAACCTTGCGAAAATCCAGCATTACATCCGCGCCCATCTGCTTGGCCATGGTCAGACGCTCATCAACGCCGTCTACCGCAATAATCATCCCTGCCCCGCGCAGCTTTGCCCCTGCGGTCGCGCATAAACCAATCGGGCCTTGGGCAAATACCACGACGATATCGCCGATTTTGATACCAGCAGCTTCGGCACCGGCAAAGCCCGTCGACATAATATCTGGGCACATCAGCACTTGTTCGTCGGTTAGGCCGTCTGGCACTGGCGAGAGGTTGGCCTGGGCATCGGGCACCAAAAGGTATTCCGCCTGGGCGCCGTCAATGGTATTGCCAAAGCGCCAGCCGCCCATCGGTTTGTAACCGTGGCCGTGGTGGCCGCCATCTTGCGAGCAGCAGTCATCCTGGCAGGCGTAGGAGGTAAAACTGGGGCAGATCGCACCGGCGATGACCCGCTGCCCCTCTTGGTAACCCTTAACGTTGGCACCTAGTTTTTCAATAACGCCCACCGGCTCGTGGCCGATGGTTAAGCCGCGCTCTACTGGGTATTCGCCTTTTAGGATATGGATATCGGTGCCGCAGATCGTTGTCGTGGTCACGCGCATCAGGGCATCGTTGGGGCCGATCTCGGGAATGGGTTTGTCGTCAATCTCGATACGGCCGGGTTCAACGAAGATGGCCGCTTTCATCATGGTAGGCATGGGACGCTTCCTCGGTGAGGGGAGTCATGACACATCACCATTAAGGCATAGCTGATAACGGGGAAGATTGCGCTAAATCAAGCTTTCGATAGGCAGGAAAAGCCTGCCCTTCAATTTATTGATATCAGCTCGCCAGCACTTTTAGATATTGAGCTCGCGGGGGATTGATCTGCTCACTTTGTTGAACAGCAAGGCTATATCGCCCAGTGGGTTGATGGTGAAGATACTGTTGAGTGGCGAGTTAACACAATCACTGCGCTTAACCGAACCATACTCGATGGATGGCCATTGGAACGATCCGCGCCCTCGTATCGATTGGCGGGAGATAACATCGTCGTAACAGATCCAGCAACAGAAACACTGCATTTCGTAAATACAGAGCTTTGAGAAAGTTGATCAGATGGCGCTGGAAGGAAAACCGTTCAATATTGTCGCCGTTGGCGGTAGCGGCATGACTCATGATCACTGATGGCTAAGCCACTGGCTCTACCTGCACAAACGTTATCATCGAATTGCGTTATAGATTAGGAAGGCTACAACGCATACAGGAGCCCAAAGGCCCCTGTATTACCGCTAACAAAACTAGATTACTTTTTCTTCAGTTGTTCTTTGGCTTCACCTTTGCCTTTCTGCAGTTCGCCTTTCGCCTGCTGGGCTTTACCGTTAGCTTCTGTTTTAGTGCTGCCAGTCGCTTTGCCTGCAGCTTCTTTTACTTTGCCAGATGCTTTGTTAGCTGTACCTTTTGCTTTATCAGTTTTGCTATCAGTCATGACGAACACCTCTAATCCGTTAGTAGGGAAAACGTCGTGTATGAAAGTGTGCGTTGCACTACGAATCACACGTCGACACTCACTCAGAGTAGCTTTTATTCAAAAAGTTGCGCTAATTTTTTATAAAAGGTTTATTTTTAATAGCGCGTAGGCGCCCAAAGATTCAAGAATACATGCAGGCAAGCTATCACCAGCAGTGTGAGCGTCAAGGCCACACTCATGGATGAAAAACGATACAGCGCGCTGTAAACCAGGTCTTGCTGCGGTCCTAGCGACTGCCCAAACAGAATCCCCAACGTCGTCAGGCCACCAAACCCCACGCCAGACCCAGCGCCTTCATATACATGCTCCCGGGCGAAGAGCATCAAGCCCAGCCAGTAAAGCCATATCACCAGTAAGAAGTGGTGGCTCTGGGTATAGAGTAATAGCTGCATCAGTAGCGCTAAATTACACCCTAATAGTGTTCCTATGGCACGCTTAGTAGCGGAGATTTTTGCGCCGGAGTAGCCCAACGCGAAAAGCACAAGGATGGTCGCCATCTGCGCAGAAAGTGAGCCTTGCAAGTCAAATACCTGAAACACGACAAAAGAGAGCGTGGCGGTTATGCCACCCATCAGGGTTTCATGGCGAATTTGTGCCAATGACTTGCTCGGCCTTGGTGGTGGCTTACGTGCTTCAACGTCGGGAAAGAGCGTATGCATCAGCATGGCGATAAACACTGCCAAACCGCTGGCCGCGAGGTTGCTGGCCAATAAATCACTTAAGTCCACATTCGGGTAACTAGCAAAGTGGAGCAGAATGCTTAACGTCAGCACGCCATTGGCACCAAATAAAAACAGCGCCCCTTTTGCCATCAAGTTAAAGCGGAACAAGAAAATACCCAGCACCACCAGTGTCATCACCACCGGCATATGCTTGAGCAGCCCAACCACCAGGCTAACTTCAAGCACGTTCAGCGAAACGTTAGCTAAAAACTGGCGAATAATACTACCATTAAGAATCGGCACCATACCCAGTAAGAACATGGGGAAAACGGTAAAAAACACCCCATAGTTCCAGCCCATTAGCTGGCTAACAATAAATCCCAGTGCCCCGCCCCCTGCTACGCGCAGGCACTGCCGCAAGCCATTTTGGGTCAACGCTGAGCGTGAAGCCCGCTGAGTGTTTGGCACCACCCGCGGCCCTCTGCCACTTTTAATCAACATATTAAGAAACATATTAATAGACATATTAATAGACATAGTGCAGCAGGCTGATCAGGTGGGCCTGCAGCCATACAAACGGCTTGGCCAAGGCGGCATCGCCGGGGTGAAGCTGAACCGTGGCGCGTGCGCCACTGGGTAGTAAGTGGGCAGTCGGCTCTGTTAGCGCTACATGGACACGCAACCGTTGAGCATCGCGTACCCAGCGATCAGTGGTGGGAATGTCAGCCAGTTGTCCATCTGCCTCCAACTGCCCTTCGCGCACCCCGGCATCCATAGCCACCACCCGTGCATCAAATACGCGGCCTGGCCAGGCATCGAACACAATTCGCGCCACGTCTCCCGGGGCAACATGGCGCAGACTCTTTTCACGAAAATCGGCAATGATGTCTATCTCATCTGCCACCAACGCGACGGCTGGTTGGCCCGCCTGTACGTAGTCGCCTACTTCCAGTTGTAGATTAGCAACACTTCCCGCTTGGGCAGCGCGCACCTGAGTATGAGCCAAATCCAACTGTGCCTGGGCTAGCGCATTGTCCGCTTGGCGCAGCCGCAGGTTCGTCTCACCTGCGTCACCCAACTGCACTTCCAGGCTGACTATTTTTGCTCTGGCCGCCGCCACACTAGCCTGTGCGGTGCGCTCAGTAGCAACCTGCTGCTCATACTGCTGGCGGGATACACTCTGTCGCGCCATCAATGTTTCCGCGCGGCGAAGCTCCCCCTGGCGTTCGGTAGCCGTCGCTTGAGCGGAAGCCAGTTCAGCCTGAGCGGAGGTTAGCTCAGCTTCCAAGCGCGCATTCTCACGCTCTGCCTGCTCCCGGTTCAGCTGCGCTTGGTCAACGGCAAGTTGAAAAGGGGCTGGGTCTAACTGAAACAGCACATCGCCTTGTTCGACATGCTGGTGATCACTCACCAACACGGCACTCACCGGGCCGCTGAGTTCCGGCGCAATGCGCGTAACCGGGCGCATCACCCTGGCCTCCGGGGTCATGGGCATAAAGCTGTCAGCAAGTAAAAAATAGATAAATAGCAGCACGAAAGCGGCAATCGCCACCTTCACCCAGCGGGCAAATGTTTGATCAGGGGTCATGCGAAGCTCACTTGTTAGGCACAGATCAATGCATAGACGTTAGTCTAACGATTAATTAGCGTGCTAACAATGTTACTGTGAAATTGTCTGCTTTTTATAATTGCGCTAACGCTTACCAGCGAGACCAGGGTTAAGCTGGGAAGCCGCAATATTTCGCGAGATGAACCCGGTGGGTATATTTTCCAGCTTCTAAGGTAAAGGCTGTCGTCTTCAGGGCTGCCGGTGGGTGTGGGATTTCATTGCCCATAGAAAACGCCCTCGTTGCATATCACGACGCTTTAACCATGCGCCACCTATTGAATTTCATCAAGCGCTGCGTCAATAGCACGCTTAGGATCGCTAGTAATTACATCCTGGGGCAACTCTCCGCCGAGGAAACTATTATGAGCTTTCCCACGGCCTTCGTGATCATGCCAATATTGCCTGCTAACTGCTCGAAATCTTCAGGCGCGTAATGATCAGCTTGCGCCACAAATAAATTTTCAGCGGTGGAATTGTTGAGCTGATTCATAACGTCTTGACGGCTACAGTGAAGCATTGTCAACTCATTAGCGTCTATAACAGCACTCATGGTCAATCCTCTTACGGTGATACAGGTTATTAAAGTAATATCACCACCTTTATCACCGTAAAGAGAGGTGTGCCTTGGCGACAGTTCATTAACTGTTTAATTAATAGGCTAATGGCATTGACATAAAAAACCCTCATGGCTTTTGGGCCATAAGGGTTCTGCATTTAGGGTTTTATTTAGGCAGTAATATCAGAACCGGTAGCGCAAACCAACGCTGGCAGCATCAAAGGTGTAAGCAGATTTATCCAGGTAGCGCATGTAATCCGCACCTAATGATAGGTTAGGAGCTACATCGAACTCTGCGCCGCCGCCATAAGAGAAGCCACTCTCGCGGGAACGGTCAAAATCTACTTCCGTGAAGCCCGCCAAGCCATAGAGGCGCACTTCCGGCGCGACGGGGATAATACCCTTGGCATAGGCACCTGCTAAGTAATCCAGCTCAGCGTCACCGTCGGAGCCGCCGGTACCTAGGTGGCCTTCCACAGCGAAGAATTCATTAAATTGGGCGCCACCACGTAGACGTAAACCTACATCATCGCGGGAAGAGCCTCTGTCTGGATCAAGACTCCAGAACATCGCGTCACCGCCTACATATCCTTGTGGGTAGGTGAAGGATTGTTGTGCTTGAGCAGACGTTGCAAACGCGCCTGCGCCAACCAGGAGCGCCGCCGATGTGAGTGATAATACGGACATCTTCATAGGTTGTACCTCAGTTAAAAAACAGTGTTTCCTTACTCAGATGTATTGTGGTTCATTCCTATGGATAACGCAAATATTACCGACCTTTGGATAAACTGAGCACTACTATTCCGCCCACCACCACGGCGCCGCCCACTAGCTGGCCGGGGCTAAGCATTTGTCCTAGCACGAAATAACCAAGCACCAAAGAAGCCACTGGTTCTATATTCATCACCGGCGCGTTGCGCGCCATATCAAGCCGGGGCACAAAAATAAACAGCGTCGAAAAAGCCGAACCATATAGCAACCCGAGCAGCGCGAGCCCTAACCAGCCAGCGCTATTTTCAGGCAGGCTCATGCCCCCTGGCACGACACCTGCAATACCGCCAATGATCATGACGATAAATACCGTTTGCATGGTCAGCAGGCTACGCAGCGTACTGCCTACCCCGGCCAAGCGGTGTTCGGTGATCCAAAGCGCACAGGCAAACACAAAAGCGGCCATTAATCCAAAACCAATACCCGCTATCCAGCCCGGCCCCATGCCATCGGCACTGGCAACCCACGAAGGAATATCCAGCACCACCAGCAACCCAATTAAAATAGTGCCCATAATCAGGCAGCTACGCAGCGTTGGCCGGGGGCCGCCTAATGCCCAACTAAGCAGCGCCAGCTGAATAGGAAAGGTATTAACTAATAGCAGCGCAATCACCACTGGCAGCCTCGCCACGGCCGAGTAAAGGCTAACGCTTTGAACTGCAATCAGTAGCCCCACGATTAGCTGCCACGGCCAAGTACCGGCAGGCAGCCATAGGCGCTTTCTTTGAACGATAACCAGCGCTACCAAAATCAGACACGCGACACCCGAACGAGTCAATACCGCTAGCAGTAGCCCTGTGCCATTATCAAACGCCAGCCGCGCTGAAACGTGATTGGCAGCGAACATAGTGGCCACGGTCATCATTAATAGAATGGCCAAATGGCGCGGTAATAAATTGGGCAAAGGGGACGCTGACATAGTTACGGAACGGCTCATTAAAGGAGTAAGTGGTGTAAAGTGAGTAGCTGGCGTAACGCCCGTGAGACCACAGCATGCCTGGCTTTTACATAGAAGGCTAACGAAATGCAGACACTGCTTTTCCGCACTGCAGCATGTTAAACTAAAGTCTATCTCTTTGCTCTCTAACCTTCTAGCGAAAAGGTCTTTATGAACGCTCCGGTGCTGGTAATTAACTGTGGTTCTTCATCAATTAAATACGCGTTGATTGATTCAGACCCCGAGGCACCGCGCCTGGCTGGCCTAGCCGAACGCTTGGGCAGCCCGGATGCGCGCTTAAAAGGCAACAACAGCGCGGGGGAAAGCTTCACTCAGCCCCTGCCGGATGCCGATCACACTCAGGCACTTAACGCGATTCTTGAGCGCATGGAAGGTCGAGTTCCCAGTGCGGTTGGCCATCGCATCGTACATGGAGGTGAACACTTCACCCAGGCAGCGTTAATTGATGATAGCGTTATTAATGCTATCGAAACCACCGCCGCCCTGGCGCCACTCCATAACCCAGCCAATTTGGCCGGTGTTGCGGCAACCCAAAGCGTTTTTCCTACGCTGCCTCAAGTAGCGGTATTTGATACTGCCTTTCACCAAACCATGCCGCCCCGTGCCTATCGCTACGCGCTGCCGGAAAGTCTTTACGCTGAGCATGGCATTCGCCGTTATGGTTTTCACGGCACCAGCCATGCCTTTGTTAGCCAGCGCGCGGGGGAATTAAGCACCCGCGGTGCCGGTGGTTGGCTAACCGCTCACTTAGGCAACGGCTGCTCAACCAGCGCGGTATGCAATAACCAGAGCCAGGATACCAGCATGGGCCTTACCCCACTGGAAGGTTTGGTAATGGGCACCCGCAGCGGCGATGTGGACCCAGGCCTGCACGCTCACCTGCACCGCCAATTGGGCTGGTCGTTGGACAAAATTGACAACGTGCTTAACAAAGAGAGCGGCTTGCTGGGGCTGTCAGGTTTGACCAACGACATGCGCGAAATTGAAGAAGCCGCCGAGCAGGGCCACCCCACCGCACAGCTGGCTATGGAGGTGTTCTGCTACCGTATCGCTAAATCACTAGCCGCGCTCTCCTGCGCGCTGCCTCAGTTGGATGGAGTGATTTTTACCGGTGGCATCGGCGAAAACTCGCCTGTCGTGCGTCGTAATGTGCTTGCCCTGCTGCCTCATTTTGGGTTTGCATTAGATGTCAGCGCTAACGAAACCACCATTCGTGGCAAAGAGGGCTGCCTGGATAGCGCTGGCCACCAAGGCCCGCAGGTGTGGGTCATTCCTACCGATGAAGAGGGCCGCATTGCCATGGAAACCCGCCACTGCTTAGAGGCACGCGTATGACCCCACATCCCGATCAACCACAGGCTATTCTGTTAGTACCGACCAGCGTGGGCGCTGGCCTTACTTCCGCCTGCCTGGGGTTAATTCAAGCGCTAGATACCATCGGCCTGAAAGCCGGTTTTCTAAAGCCGTTTATGCAGAACGAGCTGAACGGCCCGGGCCTGGATCGCTCCACCGCTTTGGTCTCACGGGCACTTAATCAGCGCCCGCCCTCGCCTATTTCCCAGGCGCGCTTGGAGCGCCTGCTGCGCGATGATCAAACCGATGAGCTGATGGAAAACGTGGTGGAGCTTTTTGAACAGCTCACCCATCAAGCTCAGCGCGATGGTGGCACCCTAGATTTAGTCGTCGTAGAAGGCGTAGTACCCACCCAGCACACTACCTACGCTACGCAAATTAACGCCCAGTTGGCCAACGCGCTTAATGCGCGAATTATTCTTGTCGGCACCGGTGACTTGAACGAGCCCGAGGCCCTGGCCGACCAGTTGGACATGCACGCGCGCAGCTTTGGTGGCATCAGTTCCAGCCGAACGCTGGGCGGCATTTTGATGCGCATGAAAAACCTGCCTTACGGTCAGGAAGACGATCTTTCCGCAGCACCTGGCACTATCAAACCGCAACTTGAAGAGCCGGTTCTCGCCAAACTAAGGCAGTACTCCCCTGCTTTGGCGACCGACAAGTTCCACCTGATTGGCGTGGTGCCCTACAGCAAAACGCTCAGTGCGCCGCGAACCTTGGATGTAGCGCGAGCTCTTAACGCCAAGCTACTCAACGAAGGTGACGCTGCTAGTCGCCGGGTGCTCTCGACGAGCTTATGTGCTCGTAGCGCTGCCAATGCGCTGCATATTTTCAAGCCAGGGAGTTTAGTGGTTGCCTCTGGAGATCGCGACGATGTGGTGCTGGCTTCAGCCCTGGCCACTATGAACGGTATCCAGTTGGCGGGCGTGCTGCTAACTAACGGCTTTATCCCCAACGACAATATGATTGAGATGTGTCGTCCTGCCCTCAGAACGGGGCTGCCGGTACTGGCGGTGGAAACCGACAGTTTGACCACCGCTCAGAATCTCAGCCAGTTAAGCAGCGAAATTCCCATGGACGATTTCGAGCGCGCCGAACAGGTTGCCCGCTATGTCGCTGCCCATATGGATCTGGATTGGCTAAAAGCAAACCTGAGTAGCGGCTATACCCGCCGCCTGTCGCCTTCAGCGTTTCGCCATCAGTTGGTCAAGCTCGCTCAGCTTGCCAAAAAGCGCGTAGTGCTGCCGGAAGGTAATGAGCCGCGCACGATTGAAGCGGCGATTATCTGCCAGCGACGCGGCATTGCCGACTGTGTGCTGCTAGGTAACCGTGACGATATTGAAAACGTGGCGCGTAACCGGGGCTTAAAGCTGCCGAAAGCGCTGACCATTATTGACCCCGAAAGTACCCGCGCGAACTACATTGGCCCGATGGTGGAGCGTCGCCGCGGCAAGCTTAATGAACTCACCGCGGAAGCGCAGCTACAAGACAACGTTGTGCTCGGCACTATGATGCTACAGCTGGATGAAGTAGACGGTCTGGTATCAGGCGCTGTGCACACCACCGCCAACACCGTACGGCCCGCGTTTCAGCTGATTAAAACTGCCCCGGAGTATAACCAGGTCTCGTCGATTTTCTTCATGCTGCTGCCGGAACAGGTGGTGGTCTACGGTGACTGCGCGGTGAATCCCGACCCTGATGCCGAAACCCTGGCGGAGATCGCGCTGCAAAGTGCTCGCTCCGCTGCGGCGTTTGGTATCGAACCACGGGTCGCCATGATCAGCTACTCCACCGGCGACTCCGGCACCGGTGCCGATGTGGATAAAGTGCGCGAAGCCACCCGCATTGCCAAAGAGCGTGCACCGCACTTGGCGATTGATGGCCCGCTCCAGTACGACGCCGCAGCGATTGAAAGTGTGGGCAAACAGAAAGCGCCCGACTCCCCAGTGGCGGGCAAAGCGACGGTATTTGTATTCCCCGATCTCAATACCGGCAATACCACCTATAAAGCCGTACAGCGTAGCGCCCGCGTAGTCAGTGTTGGCCCCATGCTGCAAGGCCTAAACAAACCGGTGAATGACCTATCCCGCGGCGCACTGGTCGACGATATCGTCTACACCATCGCGCTAACTGCCATTCAGGCCAGCCAGCGGGAAGGCTAAGCACTAACGTTACACCTACACAACAAAACGCCCCGAGCAGATAACTATTCGGGGCGTTTTTATTGACGGTTTAACAGTGCGAGTGAATCAAACCCACATGGGCACCATCGATTCCAGCACCATCACTAAGCTCATCGCGGTGATGGTAAGGATGGAGACACCAAACACTTTCTTGGCCCAGCGCACATCATCGTCTAAACGATAGCCGCGTAGCGCCAGGTAGAGCCAGTAGCCCCCCATGATGAGCGCCACACACAGATAGCCCATCCCCGCTTGGCTGGCTAACACCAGCGCCAGCGAGGCAGGAATGAATGCCACGATATAGCCCAGGATATGGTGCTTCGCCATTTTAATACCGCGCACTACCGGCAACACCGGAATTGATGCCCGACGATAATCCGCATAGCGAAAAATCGCAATCGCGTAGGAGTGCGGCATCTGCCACAGGCAGAAAATCACCAGCAGCATAAACGCGCCGCTGTCGAATTGCCCTGTCACCGCACAATAGCCCACCACCGGTGGCATGGCACCGGAAAGGCTGCCCACCAAGGTGCCGTATTCAGAGCGGCGCTTCATGTAGAGACTATAAATCCCCACATAAACGCCCCAGCCAATCACCGCTAACGCGACGGTTAACCCGTTTGTACCTAGCGCCAAACACACCACGCCGGTCACACCTAAGAGCGCCGAAACACCTAGCGCTTGGGTAATGGAAATGCTGCCTCTTACCAGGGGGCGGTGGCGCGTACGCGCCATCAATGCATCAATATCGCGGTCAATAACGTTGTTACACGCACAGCCTGACGCGATGATTAACGCAATACCCACCATGACCGAGACAAAGCTGAGCCACTCGAATTGCCCCTGGGCGGCAAGAAAATAACCGCCCAACGTCGCAATCAAGTTACCCCCGATAATGCCGGGTTTAGTCAGCTCAAACAGATCCCGCCAGCGGCTAGGCGCTGAAATCAGCCGATCATCATGTTGAGATGCAGATGCTGCATGATCCACAGCGAGCCTCCTACCACTAAGACGAGAATCGTCAGTGTGAAGACGAAGGACATGAGATTCCAGCCTTCGTCAGCTTTAGTATTCATATGCATAAACATGACCAATTGCACCAATATTTGCAGTACAGCGGTCACGGCCACCACTATAACAGTGGTGAGCACGCTTAGCGCGCCACTCATCACCACCGCGAAGGGGATAATGGTCAGTATTAGCGACAATACCAGTCCTGTCACATAAGACTTTAAGCTGCCATGGGCATTCGCTGGGCCAGAGGAAGAATGACTCATCTCACAACACTCCCATCAGATAGACGAACGAGAAGACGCAGATCCAGACAATATCCAGAAAATGCCAGAACAGGCTCAGGCACAAAATCCTTGGCCGGGTCATATCGTTCAGTCCTTTGGTAGAGAGCTGCACCAGCATGGCCACAATCCAGATCAAACCAAAGGTGACGTGCAGGCCGTGGGTTCCCACTAAGGTAAAGAACGACGAAAGAAACGCACTTTGATCTGGCCCATAGCCTTGGTGGATCAAGTGCTGAAACTCGTAGATCTCCATGCCCACGAAGGCTGCACCCAGTACAAACGTGACCGCTAGCCACGCCTTCACCTGATTGATGCGGTTGGCATTCATCGCCAGCACGCCCAACCCAAAGGTAAAGCTGCTCACCAGCAGTAAGAAGGTTTCCACCAGTACAAACGGCAGTTCGAAAATATCCGCCGCCGTTGGCCCACCCGCCGTGCCCTTCATCAGCACGGCGTAGGTAGCGAACAGTGATCCGAAGATCACCAAATCACTCATTAGGTAAACCCAAAAACCAAATAGCTTCGTGCCCGCCGCATCGTGATGCTCGTGGGACTCGGCCGATCCGTCGTGATGTAATGTATCCGTTGCCATTACGCTTTCACCTCCCCGTAGTGGTGATGCTTACCTTCGCGTCCTTCAACCTCAGCAGAGGATTTGTAGGGATCGGAGTTTTTCACGCGTTTCTGGTGTGCACGCTCAATGCGCTCAACTTCAGCGGCAGAAACGTAGTAGTCGATATCGTCGTTAAACACCCGCGCCATAAAGCTGGCGAAGACACCCACGGCACCTACAGCGGCTAACCACCAGATATGCCATACCAGAGCAAAGCCAATCACTAACGCGAATAGGCTTATCACCGGGCCTGCAACCGTATTACGCGGCATATGAATATCGGTGTAAGGCGCCTCTTCCTGCTGCTCATTGCTACGCTGTTTCTGGGACCAGAAACTGTCGATATCGCCCACTACGGGTAGGTGGGCAAAGTTGTAAAACGGCGCAGGCGAGGAAGTCGACCACTCCAACGTGCGGCCATTCCAGGGGTCGCCTGTCACATCAGCATTCAGCTTGCGGTCGCGGATACTCACCCAGAACTGAATAATGGTGCAGACGATACCCAACATAATGATGACCGCGCCTACCCAGGCCAGGATCATCCACGGCTGCCATTCAGGGTTGGTGTAAGACTGCATGCGGCGCACGGCACCGAAGAAGCTGAGTACGTAAAGCGGCATAAAGGCGACATAGAAGCCGATAAACCAGCACCAGAACGAACGCTTGCCCCACTTTTCGCTTAGCGTGAAGCCGAACGCTTTGGGGAACCAGAAGGTAAGACCGGCCATCATGCCGAACACCACACCGCCGATAATCACGTTGTGGAAGTGGGCTATCACAAACAGGCTGTTGTGCAGCACAAAATTCGCCGCAGGCACCGCCAGCATCACGCCGGTCATGCCGCCTAGGGTGAAGGTGATAATAAAGCCCAGGGTCCAGAGTACCGGTGAGGTTAGCTCTAAGCTTCCGCGGTAAATGGTGAACAGCCAGTTGAAGACTTTCACCCCGGTAGGAATGGCGATAATCATCGTCATGATGCCGAAGAAGGCATTGACGTTGGCGCCTGCGCCCATAGTGAAAAAGTGGTGCAGCCAGACAATAAACGATAGTAAGGTGATGGCGATGGTCGCCCACACCATGGTCATATAACCAAACAGCCGTTTACGGGCGAAGGTTGAGATGACTTCAGAGAACACGCCAAACGCTGGCAGAATCAGAATATAGACTTCCGGGTGGCCCCAGGCCCAGATGAGGTTGACGTACATCATCATGTTGCCGCCAAAATCATTGGTGAAGAAGTGCATCCCGAAGTAGCGATCCAGCGTTAGTAACGCGATGGTCGCGGTCAGAATCGGGAAGGAGGCAATGATCAAAATGTTGGCGCACAGCGAGGTCCAGGTGAAGATCGGCATGCGGAATAGCGTCATGCCCTTGGTGCGCATTTTTAGTATGGTCACGAAGAAGTTAATACCGGTAAGCGTCGTGCCTATCCCGGATATTTGTAGCGCCCATATCCAGTAATCGACCCCTACCCCGGGACTAAACTCGATCCCCGATAAGGGCGCGTAGGCAAGCCAACCGGTTTTGGCGAATTCGCCCACCACCAGCGAGATATTGACCAATATCGCGGCGACAGCAAACAGCCAGAAGCTTAAGTTATTCAGGAAGGGAAAAGCGACATCGCGAGCGCCAATTTGCAGTGGCACCACCAGATTCATCAGACCGATGACCATGGGCATCGCAACAAAGAAGATCATGATCACGCCGTGGGCGGTGAATATCTGATCGTAGTGTTCGGGGGGTAAATACCCCGCTGCGCCTCCGGCGGCCATCGCCAGTTGGGTGCGCATCATAATCGCATCCGAGAAGCCGCGTAGCAGCATTACCAAGGCGACGATAAAGTACATGATACCGAGCTTTTTGTGGTCAACGGAGGTAAACCACTCGTTCCACAGCCAGCCCCACTTGCGGTAGTAAGTTAGTGCGCCTACCAGCGCGATACCACCAATGGCCATAAAGGCCGCCACGATCATGATGATCGGTTCGTGGTAGGGAATTGCCTCTAACGTGAGCTTTCCAAACATGGCTTAACCCCCTGCTTCAACGCTAGTGGGATGGCTGCGCATGGCATGCTCCCCACTGGCATGGTTATTAATATGATGGCCAGTCGCGGCCTGATGCTGCGAGCTATGAACACTTTCGCCATCGTGGGAATCAGCATGGTCACTGCCCATCTGATGGTCGCTTCCCGCCTGATGGCCGCCTCCTCCATGGTGCTCACCACCAGTGTGAAAGCTGGTCAAAATGCTTTCATAAAGCGCAGGGGAAATAGCTGAAAAGTGCTCCACGGGGTGGTATTCGCTGGGCTCAGCGAGCGTTTCATAGCGCTCTGGGTAGGTCAGTGTCTCGGAGGCACTGCGAACGCCTTCGACCCAAGCATCAAAATCGTCAGGCGTAGTGGCTTTTGCTTCAAAGGTCATGCCCGAAAAACCGGCACCGCTGTAGTTAGTGGAACGGCCGGGATAGCTGCCAACTTCATCAGCAATCAGATGGACATCGTTATCCATGCCCGCCATGGCGTAAATCTGGCTGCCCAGGTGAGGAATAAAGAAAGCGTTCATTACCGAGCCAGAGCTGACCCGAAAGCGCACCGGGGTATCTACTGGGAAGGCCACTTCATTAACGCTGGCGATACCCTGTTCGGGGTAGATGAACAGCCACTTCCAATCCAGCGCCACCGCCTGTATCTCTATTGGTGCAACATCGCTTTCAAGCGGTTTATGAGGATCAAGGCTATGGGAGGTTTTCCAGGTTAACAGGGCTAAAACAGCGATAATCGCGCAGGGGACGACCCAAATCACCGCTTCAATCGCGTTAGAGTGCGCCCAGTCAGGCAGATATTTAGCTAACGCATTGCTACGCCGATAGCGCCAGCCGAACAGCAGCGTCATCGCGATAACAGGAATAACTACGATCAGCATCAGACCAAAAGAGGTCAGTATTAGCGAACGCTGTTCAACCCCAATCTGCCCTTTGGGATCTAAAAGTGCCGAACTACAGCCTGCCAGAAACAGGCACAGCGCAAGGAGCACTAAGGTGCCTCGCCTGCGCCCGAGTGAGTGTCGTTGCATGGTGTGATCTCATGAGAGGGTCAAAAGGCACTAGCCAACTAAATAGCAAGGTAAATAGCAAGCTAAGTAGCAGACTAACTATAACACCATACTTTTCCCAAAATGTTGCGTTTAAAGGCACTACTCCGGGAAAAATATGCGTCGTCGAGCGGTGAGTGACGACGAGCCCGCATGCTCAAGCACTAAAGCCAGAACAGCTAAGACTAAAGTATTTTCTATTGATCCAGATCATGAAAGAAGTGGCGCATTGACGCACCTTATAAAATGCTAGGCGACGGTAACGGCGGGTGTTTCACTCCCTTGGCCTGTTAACAGTTGCGGAGCACCCTCTTCGTCAGTGACAACCACATCGAAATCGTCTAATGCCGCGAAATAGGCAGGACGAACCACACCAAATTTGCTGGCATCCACCACTAATAGACGCTGCATAGCAGTGGCGATGGCGGCTTGTTTGGGGGCCACTTCGTGAAAGTGGAAACAGCTCACCCCACGCTCAAGGTCTACTCCCGCGGCAGAAATTAGCGCTTTATTGATGCCTAAGCGCTCAATAGAGGCGGCAATATTATCGCTGCCAAATGACTGCGAGGCGGCATAAAACAGTCCGCCCAATAATACTAGGCGTACGTTTGGAAGCACGGCGACGGCATTGGCAACATTGAGCGCATAGGTGACTACCGTTAGCTCGCGGAAATGACTTAGCTGGCTCAACAGGGGAATTAGCGTCGAGCCGCAGTCAATAAACAGCGTATCGCCCTCTTCAATAAACGCTAGCGCACGCTGACAGAGACGGTACTTTGCTTGGTAGTGGCTTGCTTGCTGCTCAGTTAAATCGTAAATCGGCGTTACACCTGGATAATTCGCCATGACTAAACGTCCGCCCAGCAGGCTAATAGCTGAGGGATGGGTGGTCAGATCACGGCGAATGGTCATTTCTGAGACATCACACATCTCTGCGGCATCGCGCAGATGAAGAGTCCCGCCGCTGGCAAGCGCTTCCTGAAGTTTGGCAAGGCGCAGAGCGCTACGGCCATTCATGGTGGGCATCTCCTAGCAAACCCCCTCTTGTTGTGGTTTTCAATACTGTGGTTTTCAATACTGTGGTCTTCAATTCTATGCTGAGCGAGCGACGACAGAATTGCCACCGCTGTAATGACTTTTAATGCACATCCAGTCAACGACGAGAGCCTTATCACATTTAAATAGCGTTGATGTGACAACGCTTGCAAATCAACGTTAGAAAAATAACACTAAATGTTATAATTTTAACATTAACGCCAGCCCGCACGATTAACCCCCCGGATAGCTAGTGCCAAATAGCTACCCTCAAATGGCACCGCGACAACCTTTGTTGAGGCTCACATGACTGCTCGTACACTCTCGCGTACCCCACTTCGTACGCTGACTCGCACTTCGTCTTTAGTCACGCTTGGCGCTGGCGTTTTGATGGCAGGTGCGGCTACCACGGCCAATGCGGATACCTTTCAGCCCATCTGGTCCTTCGGTAACGTTTCCTTAAACTATTTAGATTGGTCAAGCGGCACTGAGTCGCGCACATCGACTAACGCCGCTAAAAGCGACTTTATGTTTGTCGAAATTGAAGGCGGTGCAGGCTTTAGCTGGGGGGAGTTCTACGGCTTCTTTGATTTTGAGAACCCCACTAACAGCCAGTTTGATGAGTCCAGCGGCGGTAAAGACAACTTTCGCACCGCAGGTAAAGTGACTTCACACATTTACCTGGGCGACAGCCCACTATCGCTTTATGCCCACGTTTACGATTTCCGCGACTACGGTTTTAACGGCCGCGAACAAGACCAGATTCTTGGCCTTGGCTACCGTACCACCTTCGATAACGGCCTATGGTTTAAACCGTTTATTGGCGCAGCGCGGGTACAAAGCGATGGCTACACTGGGATGAACGGCTATATGGCGGGCTGGGTTGCGGGCTATGATTTCTCGGCAATTAACCAGAACTTCAGCGTCACCAATTGGCACGAGCAAACCTTTGGTCGTGATGACGAGTACTTGGAACAGAACTTCGTTGGCGATACCGCAGGCAGTGTAGGGACCAATGGCGCACTCAGCTTTTGGTGGCACCCCAGCGATCTAATCACCACCGGCATTCAGTATCGTTATTCTGACAACAAGCTGGGCACCCCCAATGATTATCAGAATGCGATGATCTATTCCGTCAAGCTCAACCTACTATAAAACGAGTTTAACCCTTGCGGACTCGAAGGATCTCCCTATGACACTCCTTATGAGCTTGGTGGGTATGGTCACACTGGTGGCCATTGCCCTGATTTTCTCCTATGACCGTAAGTCGATTCGGCTACGTACGGTACTAGGTGCTTTTGCTATTCAAGCGGGTATTGGCGCCTTTGTGCTCTATGTGCCGTTTGGCCAAGCGGTGCTGCAAGCCATTTCATCAGGCGTAAGCCAAATATTGGTGTATGCCAACGACGGGATCGGCTTTCTGTTCGGCGGCTTAGCCGATGTAGAAAACGTTGGCTTTGTATTTGCGATCAAGGTACTGCCCGTCATTATCTTCTTCTCATCACTGATCGCCGTGCTTTACTACATCGGCATTATGCAGTGGGTGATTCGCATTCTGGGTGGCGCGTTGCAGAAAGCCCTGGGCACCTCGCGTACCGAATCGCTTTCAGCGACAGCGAATATTTTCGTCGGCCAAACCGAAGCGCCGTTGGTGGTGCGTCCGTTTATCGCCCGCATGACGCCCTCGCAGCTGTTTGCCGTTATGTGTGGTGGTTTGGCATCGGTCGCCGGTTCAGTATTGGCGGGCTATGCCGCCCTGGGTATTCCCATGGAGTACTTGGTGGCAGCGTCATTTATGGCGGCACCTGGCGGGTTGCTGTTCGCCAAACTGATCATGCCTGAAACCCAAGACGTTACCGACAGCGACAGCGTTTCCAAGGTGGAAGAAGAGATTGAAGCCCAAGAAGACAAGCCTGCCAACGTACTGGATGCCGCCGCTTCGGGTGCTACCTCAGGCCTAATGTTGGCCGCCAATGTGGGCGCCATGCTGCTGGCCTTCATCGCCCTGATTGCCTTGGTCAATGGTATTTTAGGCGGCGTTGGCGGATGGTTTGGTTTTGGTGCGTTAAGCCTTGAGATGATTCTAGGTTGGCTGTTTGCCCCGCTAGCCTTCTTATTAGGTGTACCCTGGGAAGAAGCTACCCTGGCAGGTTCATTTATTGGTCAAAAGTTAGTGGTCAATGAATTTGTCGCCTATATCAACCTTGCGCCCTACATTGAAGGGGAACAAGTTGTCGCGGCTACGGGTCAGTTAATGACACCGCATACCATGGCGATTCTCTCTTTTGCGCTGTGTGGCTTTGCCAACCTCTCCTCTATCGCGATTCTGCTCGGTGGCTTAGGAAGCATCGCGCCGACTCGCCGTAAAGAGATTGCTCGTTTTGGTGTCAAAGCCGTATTGGCCGGTACGCTATCTAACTTAATGTCAGCCTCTATCGCTGGCTTCTTTATCGCCCTAAGTAACGCCACTGGATAACGCAGCCGGAATTACTGGGGTGGCGGGCGCTGCGGTTTCATCTGCAGTGCCCGTTTTATCTTTTACTGATTTGCGAGAACACCATGACCGCTTCTGCTTCTACCGATATCACCTACGCGGCCCGTCAGGCGCTAGCGTTGATGGATCTAACAAGCCTGAATGACAGTGACACTGATGCCACTATCGAAGCTCTCTGTCAGCAGGTGAAAACGCCCTTTGGCACCCCTGCCGCGGTCTGCGTCTACCCACAGTTTATTGTCACCGCACAACGTTCGCTCACTGCCCACACACTGAATGACCAGGTGAAGATTGCCACGGTCACCAATTTCCCCAACGGCGGCGACATTATGGGCGCCGCCCGTGAAACCCGCGATGCCGTTGCCTCCGGTGCCCATGAGGTCGATGTGGTATTCCCCTACCGCGCACTGATGGCAGGCGATGAAGAGACCGGTCTTGAGCTGGTTGAAATGTGCAAAGCCGCCTGCGCTGGCCAAGCACTACTTAAAGTGATTATTGAGTCGGGTGAGCTTAAAGAGCCTGCACTAATCAAACGCGCCAGCGAAATCGCTATCGAGGGCGGCGCCGATTTCATCAAAACATCGACGGGCAAGGTAGCCATTAACGCTACCCTTGAAGCCGCCGAGATTATGCTCAAGGCAATTAAAGCCAGCGGCAAGGATGTTGGATTCAAAGCAGCAGGGGGCGTTAAAACCGCCGAGGACGCAGCGGAATATTTGGCCCTTGCCAATGACATTATGGGCCCGGGCTGGGTAACCCCCGCGCACTTCCGCTTTGGTGCCTCTAGCCTGCTGGGGAATCTGCTGGATACGTTAGCCGGCAACACCAACGCTGCCACTACTGACGGAGGTTATTAATGTCTGCCAACGCCACTAAACACACCCTGCTCCCTCAGGAATTGATTCGCCTTAAGCGTGATAATCAGCCACTGCCCGCGGAAGAGATCAAGGCGTTTGTGCAAGGCATTGCCGATGATCGCATCAGCGACGCTCAGATTGGCGCCTTCACCATGGCGGTGTTTCTCAATGGCATGAGCCGTGAAGAAGTGGTCGCGCTCACCACCGCCACCCGCGACTCCGGCCATGTGATGCAGTGGAGCGATCTCAACCTGCCGGGCCCTATTGTCGATAAGCACTCGACTGGCGGCGTGGGTGACTTGGTTTCGCTGGTACTCGGCCCCTGGGTGGCTGCCTGCGGCGCTTTTGTACCGATGATCTCCGGACGCGGCCTGGGCCATACCGGTGGCACGCTGGACAAGCTCGAATCGATCCCCGGTTACGACCCCTATCCCGCGCCAGCACGCTTCCGCGAGGTGGTGAAATCCACCGGTGTGGCGATTATCGGCCAGACCGGCGACCTTGCCCCCGCCGATAAGCGCATCTACGGCGTGCGTGACGTGACCGCCACCGTGGAATCGATTCCGCTGATCACGGCCTCGATTCTGGGTAAAAAGCTGGCCTCTGGCCTGGACGCCCTGGTAATGGACGTCAAAGTGGGCAGCGGCGCGTTCATGCCCACCCCGGAAAAATCCCGCGAGCTGGCGAAAAGTATCGCCAACGTAGCCACTCAAGCGGGCACGCCCACCACCGCCCTGCTTACCGACATGAGCCAGCCTCTGGCCCCGTGTGCCGGTAACGCGGTAGAAATCGTCGAAACCCTGGCGCTGCTGCGCGGCGAGCGAGCCAACAGCCGCGTGATGCAGGTCACCCGCGAACTGGCCGTTGAGATGCTGATTGCGGGCAAACTGGTGGCCAACCGCGAAGAAGCCCTCGCCAAGCTGGACAACGCGCTCACCTCCGGCGCAGCAGCCGAAGTGTTTGCCCGTATGGTGCGCGAACTGGGCGGCCCCGCCGACTTCATGGAGCGCTCGGACAGCTA
This sequence comes from Halomonas sp. NPDC076908, assembly GCF_050269715.1. Lineage (NCBI taxonomy): Bacteria > Pseudomonadati > Pseudomonadota > Gammaproteobacteria > Oceanospirillales > Halomonadaceae > Halomonas > Halomonas sp. NPDC076908. Next base: position 28,332 of record NZ_JBNNIW010000020.1, read on the forward strand.
CCTGGCCACCGCCCCGATCGTTCAAGCGGTCTACCCCGAGCAGAGCGGTATCGTGCAGCGTTTCGATACCCGCGCCGTGGGCATGAGCGTGGTAGAGCTGGGCGGCGGCCGCCTGCGTAACGATGCCAGCGTCGATCACAGCGTGGGCTTTAGCGACATCGTCGAAATCGGCGACCGCGTCGACAGCCAGCGCCCGCTGGCCATCGTCCACGCCCGCACAGAAGAGGCCGCGGCCCGTGCCGCTGCTCAGCTCCGTGCGGCGGTCACCATTGGCGATGCCGACGCCACCGCCGACACCCTGTTGCAAGAGACCTTCCGAGGAGAAGCCTGATGCGCCGCGCCATCGTCCTGGTACTCGACTCTTTCGGGATCGGTAGCGCCCCCGATGCCGCCACCTTTGGCGACCAGGGGTCAGATACTCTGGGCCACATCGCCGCCGCTTGTGCCCGTGGCGAAGCCGACACCGCCGAGCGTTCCGGCCCACTGTCGCTGCCCAACATGGCCGCGCTAGGCCTGTTCCACGCCCACCGCGACGCCACTGGCAGCGTGGCGGAAGGCGTCAGTTTGCCCGACCAACTGACGGGCGCTTACGCCCACGCCAAAGAGATCTCCAGCGGCAAGGACACCCCTTCCGGCCACTGGGAAATTGCCGGTGTGCCGGTACGTTTCGACTGGGGCTACTTCCTCGATAAAACCGACAGTTTCCCACTCGAACTGCTGGACGCCATCATTCGTGACGCCGAGCTGACCGGCGTGATCGGCAACTGCCACGCCTCAGGCACCGAGATCATCGCTCGCCTGGGCGAAGAGCATATCGCCACCGGCAAGCCGATCGTGTACACCTCGGCCGACTCCGTGTTCCAGATTGCCGCCCACGAAGAGCACTTCGGCCTGGAGCGCCTCTATGCGCTGTGCGAAACCGTCCGCGAGCTGCTGGAGCCCTACAACATTGGCCGCGTCATCGCCCGGCCGTTCATTGGCGAAGACCGCGCAAGCTTTGCGCGCACCGGCAACCGCCGCGACTACAGCGTCGAGCCGCCCAGCCCCACCGTGCTGCAAAAGCTCGCCGATGCCGGGGGCGAAGTGGTGTCGATTGGCAAGATCGCCGACATCTACGCCCACTGCGGCATTACCCACAAGGTCAAGGCCAGCGGCCACGATGCCCTGATGGATGCCACCTTGGCGGAAGTCGCGCGCACCGCCAACGAGACCAGCGACCGCCCGACCATGATCATGACCAACTTCGTGGATTTCGATTCGGTCTACGGCCATCGCAGGGACGTACCGGGCTACGCCGCCGCGCTGGAGCACTTCGACGCCCGCCTGCCGGAGCTGCTGGCAGCCCTCGATGACGACGACCTGCTGCTGCTCACCGCCGACCACGGCTGCGACCCCAGTTGGGAAGGCACCGAGCATACCCGCGAATACGTGCCGATCATGGTACGCGGCGCAGGCTTCGCCCCCGGCCCGCTGGGCGAGCGCGGCACCTTTGCCGACATTGGCCAAACCCTTGCGGCGTTCTTCGCCGTAGACGCCATGGCCGACGGCGAGAGCTTTTTACCTGACGCGGCCTAGGCGCCGATAACGCATCACTGGCACGTCAACGTGCACGGCCTGAACCCCGCACGGCGGGGTTCAGGCTCCCTTTTTCAGAGAGGAGAGTTTCATGGCTACCCCGCATATCAACGCCGAAATGGGCGATTTCGCTGATACCGTCCTGATGCCTGGCGACCCGCTGCGCGCCAAGTACATCGCCGACACCTACCTGGAGAACGTGCGCCAGGTCAACGACGTGCGCAGCATGTTCGGCTACACCGGCACCTACAAAGGCCGCGAGATTTCCGTGATGGGCCACGGCATGGGCATCCCCTCCGTGTCGATCTATGCCAAAGAGCTGATTACCGATTACGGCGTGAAGTCGATCATCCGCGTGGGCTCCTGCGGCGCGGTACGTGACGATGTCAACGTGCGCGACGTGGTGATTGGGCTGGGTGCCAGCACCGACTCCAAGGTGAACCGCATGCGCTTCAATGACCACGACCTGGCCGCCATTGCCGACTTCGAGCTGGCCAGCCACGCCGTGGCGGCCGCCAAAGCGCAGAACGTCGCCGTGAAAGTCGGCAACATTTTCTCGGCGGACCTGTTCTACAACCCGCAGACCGACATGGCCGAGCTGATGAAGCGTTACGGCATCGTCGGCGTCGAGATGGAAGCCGCAGGCCTGTATGGCGTGGCCGCCGAGTTCGGTGCCCGTGCACTGACCATCTGCACCGTCTCCGACCACATTCTGAAAGGTGACTCGCTCTCCAGTGCCGACCGCCAAACCACCTTCAACGACATGATGGTGATTGCCCTCGACACCGTTCTGCGCGATGACGCCGCCAAGGCGTAATGCCCGGCGTCTTGAGCCCATAGACATCCTGAACACAGAGAGAGAATAGCGCCATGAGCCACGCGGATCAGGCATTGGTCGACACGCTGCTGAGCACCCTGGGCAACGCCTACGCGCCCTACTCCAACCACCCCGTGGCGGCGGTGATGGAGTGCCCCGACGGCCAGCAGTTTGCCGGTAGCAACGTGGAAGTCGCCCACTACAAAGGGCTGTGTGCCGAAGCCTCGGCGATTTCTGCCATGATTACCGCTGGCCAGCGCGAGCTGGCCAAGGTCTACGTGATGGGCCCCGGCGAGCACCTCTGCACGCCCTGCGGCGACTGCCGCCAGCGCATCCGCGAATTCGCCACCCCCAGCACGCAGATCATGGTGCTCTCCAAACAGGGCGAGGTGTTGAAAACCTACACCATGGACAGCCTGCTGCCCGACGCTTTTGGGCCGGAGCAGCTGCCGGGGCGGTGATGCGCAAGCACTTGTAAATAAACGGGCAAATAGTTGCCCGTTTATTTGGTACTAATATATTTTGATATTAAAATTAGAGCACAGATTAGGCTATCGGAGCTTCGCTTCTCATAACAATAACCTACTTATCAACAAACTAATCTTTTTTAACATCCTCCCTACTAAAGCTGGTTTTTATAGACAGCTCCATCTTTCATAATTAATAAGAGCTGAGAATCTGGATCCGTAAGCACAGTAATATCTTCGAGAGGGTTATCTTTGAGTACTATGACATCTCCCCTCGCGCCTGGAATGATTTCTCCGAAATCACCGGTGTGGCCATAAGCATCAGCAGCATGGCTAGTTGCTGCACGAATCAACTCATCTGTTGGAACCACGTCTTTGCGCAAATTAAATTCATTAAGCTGATGGCGCTGCATCCGGCCAAGCAGATCAGAGCCATATAGCATCTTCACACCATAGCGCTGCGCCATTTCCAAAGCTTTTCCGCCAGCATCGAGGACATCATAAACTTTCCGCTGAAGATGCTCTGCCATGCCAGCTTCTACTCCCTCTTTCGCCAAGGCATCATAAGTGCAAAGAGTAGGCGTAAGATAAGCATCGTACTCAAGGAATAGACGACAGCTCTCCTCGTCCATTAAGTTGCCATGCTCAATGGTCTTAACACCTCGCGGGATAAGCCGGTTGATAGCGCGCGCCGTATAAGCATGGGCCATGGTGTGAATATTGGCGGCGGTGGCTTCTTCCACGATGGCATCAATTTCCTCAAGCGAAAACTGAGTGCTGTCGATACGGTCGGTAGGTGAAGAGACGCCACCAGACGCCATAATTTTGATCTGGGTGGCCCCTTTTCTAATCTCGTCCCGGGCGGCCCGGCGTACTTCACTTACACCATCGCAAACACGACCTAAACCAGCACAGCAGAAGCAGCCTTCAAAGGTTTGCTGACCTGGGCCACGCATATCGGCGTGGCCGCCGGTCTGGGAGAGTGCATTCCCTGCGTACATAATACGCGGACCGACCAGAGCGCCTTCATCGACAGCCTTGGCTAGCCCGTAATCTGCACCGCCAGCGTCACGCACTGTAGTGAATCCGCGCATCAACATGGCTTCAAGCAGCTCGCTTGATTTAGCACCGACATAGAAAGGTGAAAGCGTCTCAAGAAGAGCAAAATTGGGCGTGATAGCGGTGACGTGGACATGCGAATCAACCAGACCAGGCATCAGGAAGTGGCCCTGAATATCGATGACGTGATCATCACTGCCCTCTAGCGGCGAATCGCTCACATCGACGATCCGGCCATCCTGGATGCGCACCTGCTGGTTGGAGAGTACCCTTCCGTTGCGAGTATCAATGACGTTGGCATTAATAAAACGTGTTGTTGTCATGAGTGTTCCTTGTGGATTTTCCATGTGAGATTGGCGTTAAAACATTTTTTGAGGGAGGTAGAGCGAAAGTGCCGGGATAAGCACAATCAACAGCAGGGCAACAATATCCATGACGATGAACCAGGCGACGCCCTTAAAGACTTCAGACAGAGTGACGCTATTGCCCAGGGCACCTTTAATGACATAAACATTGAGCCCGATAGGCGGGGTAACCAGCCCCACTTCAAGCAGCTTGACGACAATGATGCCGAACCAGATCAAGTTGAGGTCTGCGCCTTCTACTAAGGGCAGAATTAACGGCAGAGTGAGTAGTAGTAAGCCAATGGAGTCGATAAACATACCCAACACAAGATAGATCACTGCCACAGCGAGAATGATCCACCAGGTCTCAGTACTGACGCCGAGAATTATTTCGGAGAAAGCAGCGGGTACGCCACTCATAGCTAAGAAACGGGTAAAAAACAGCGAACCGATAAGAATAATAAAGATGCTTGCCGTGCTTACCGCCGTGCGAATCAGCGCTTCCCGAATGGCTGAAAAAGTTAGTGTGCGACGTGCCAAGGCAATCAGAGCGGCAATTGAGGTACCCACTGCTCCCGCTTCAGTAGGTGAAAAAACACCCAGAAAAATCCCTCCAAGGACTGAGCCAATCAGTAGCGGCAAAGGCCAGATATTTTTAAAGGCATCCCACTTCTCGTCCCAGCCAGAGCGTACATCGGTGTTGCCCGCCAGACTGGGATTCAGCTTGGTGCGCACCATAATCATGGCGATGTAAAGCAGTGCAGATAGCACACCGGGAATGAATCCCGCCATAAACAGCTGGCCCACCGACACCTGGGCGTAAACACCATAGAGCACCAGTAGAACGCTAGGGGGAATCAGCGAGCCAAGTGTTCCTGATGCGGCAACGGTACCGGTTGCTAAACCCTTGTCGTAGTTATGCTTGAGCATTTCGGGCACGGCAATACGCGACATGGCCGCCGAAGTTGCGACGCTAGAGCCGGATGCTGCGGCAAAGAAGGCAGAGGCCATGACACTAGAAACAGCCAAGCCGCCTGGCAAGCGTGCCAGATAAAGCCGCATGGCATGAAACAGGCCTTGGGTCATATTAGTGCTGGTACACAAATAGCCCATGAACAGAAACATAGGCGCAGCGGTCAGTTCCCAGGTGCCTGCGAAGTCAAACGGAGTGGCCGAAATCATGCCCCAGGCCACGCGCATGCTGGTCATTTCACCAATGCCGATGATCGACACCAAGCCTAGTGCAACGCCGATTGGCACGCGCAGGGCGATAAGGGCCAAGGCGATGGCAATGCCTGCCACGCCTATCTCGATATTACTCATTAGGAAACTCCTACAGGGCTTGGCGTTGTTGCAGCGCCTTAATCATGTTGGCTAGGATGGCCAGGCACATAGCCGCGAAGCCAACCGGTAACGCCCAGCGGCTGGGCCATAAATAGAAGGTAAAATTAGCCATGGCCGTTTCCATTCGAACCGTAGCGCGTACGGCATCTAGATAGCTCTGGTAGCAGAGCATGCCGAAATAGAGGAGCCCAAGGGTGCTGGCAAATAGGTAAAGCGTTAGTTGGGCAATAGGCGGAAGCCTTCCCACCAGCACATCCACGCTGATGTGTTCCCGCTGAAGCTCCACATAGGCGAGGGGCAGAAAGACGACGGCGACCATGTAGTAAAAAGAGACAAACTCCAGGGTGCCGGTAAATGACTTTCCGAATAAGTAGCGCAGGACTACATCAAGTGAGACATGCAGCGCCATAAGCACCAGGAACAGTGCCGCCAGCACCATGGCACTTTTGGCGATCCACTGGCTCAGTGATTCGACGTGTCTGGCCATCATGCGGGCTCACTCCTCTTCGCATCTGAGGCAGAAAAACCCAGCTCCAAAAGCGTCTCTTTCCAGAACAGCAGCATATCGCGGTAGAGTTCAGGGTCATCACGCCAAATGCTTTGCGCCCCCATACCCCGCATCATGCACAAGGTGGCATTCAGGGCGACGCGATTCTGATGTGGCGTGTGGTTGGCGCTGGCAACCAGTTGCTCCCAAATCTGCTCCAAAGAGTCATTGAAATTGGCTGCCAGCGGCACTAACACTTTCATTATGTCGGGGTCGGTACGCGCGTTAGTGAGGTATTCGAGGGTCACCATATAAAGATCACCCTTGAAGTGCTCATGCAATGCTTTCAGTAAGTTGTCAAAGTTAAGCTCGCCTGCTTTAACCTTCACGGCCATCTCTCTTACGCTTTCGACTTCGCGACTCAGCAAGTCCTCAAGCGCCGCCTGCATCAATAACGTCTTGGAAGGATAATGGTGAACTAAAGCACCACGGGAAACGCCCGCTAGACGTGCGACATCCACCGTTGAAGTGGCACGAATACCCTTCTCGAGAATGCACTCGATAGTCGCTTGCGTCACCCGAGCTTGAGTTTGGCGTGAGCGTTCTTCTTGATTCTGTCGCTTCGTCATAGCGAACCCTTATTTGGCCTAGGCCGCCTCAATATGACGGCCTAAGTGTTGCAGCGTTAATAGATTCCGTAGTCGACAGGAAGCTTATTGTAAATTTCTTGGATGGCCAGTTCGGCCAGTGCCTCTTCGTCTTCGCGATCAACTTCGCTGATTAAGGCAACCCACTTGTCGTAGGTAGCGATGAAATCATCAATCAACGCTTCTGGGTCTTCAACGCCATACTCATCGCGGGCCTTATCGTAGACGTTTGCCAAGGCTTCTCTGCGGAAATCTTCCACGGAAGCCATCAGATCCTCTTCGGGCTCGTAGATGTTGTTCCCGTGAGAAGCGGCTTCTTCCAGTGCGGCTTCAGAAGTACCCAGGTACTGGACGATCATGCGGGTCATTGCTTTGGCAGTCGCTTCCTTGAAGACATCGCGCTCTTCATCGCTGAGGCTAGCCCAAAAGCCCGAGTTGAAACCCCACTGAGGGCCAGACCAATACATACCGGTCGGCAACAGCGTCGTGTGCTCGGCAACCTCCCACAATGAGCGGTCAATCAAGTCATTAGCTGCATTAGAGGCGCAGTCCAGCGAGCCACGATCGAGGCCACTGTACATCTCACTGGAAGGCACATTGACGGGCGTTCCACCGGCTTGCTCGACCCAGGCAGAAACAGTAGAGCCTGCGGTACGAATACGCTTACCGCGCAGCTCTTCTAAATTGCGGACTGGCTCGCGGCAGAACAGCACATAGGAAGGCGTGTTATAGGCACCCAGGTAGACAATATCCAGCTCTTCCCACTCAGCTAGCTGGGTGGGATTGTTAAGGCTGAAGTCTGTCACTGCCAGTATGCCAATCAGCGGGTCATCATAGTTAAACCCTAACTCCTGAACGGCATTCGCGACTGGCATTTCAGAAGGCGTATAGATAGCTGCATGATGAGCAACCTGAACCACGTTATCTTGGATACCCTGCAGGTTAGCCCGGGGTGCCAACAGTACGGTGCCAGTATAAACCTCGGGCTGCAGTTCGCCGTTCGAGAGTTCCTTGACCATTTCTGCCCACTCGATGTAACCGTAATGGGAGTGTGGATGTTGCTGGTCGTAGAATGAATTGGCAATAAAGGAAGTTGCTGCATGAGCCGAAGAAGCAACAACAGGCAAGACCAGCGCTCCAACGGCGAGTGTCAGCGTATTACGAGTGAAGTTCATATAGTTCCCCAGGCCGATTTAAACGGCTGTTTTTTTCTGTTGTACCGCTTTGTATTGTTGACACGTCACCGGATGTGGCGCGTACACATAATTCAATCTAGACTTCAAATAATAAAAAAACAAGCAGGCCTGTTTGTTTTTGACATAGCTATTTTTGCGGAGAACGATTAAGCAATGAAACTAAAGGAAAATTCCTCTCGACTTGATACAGCAGGCACCTTGAGAGGGATTCGTATGATGCTGCCTTTAGCAGTTTTTACGGTCGCTTTTGGATTAGCGTTTGGAGTTGCCGCAGTGCACCAAGGGCTAGCGGATTGGGAAGCGATGTTAATGAGTCTATTTGTATTCGCAGCGCCATCGCAATTTGCCGCTCTGGAGATGTGGCATCCGCCTTTACCACTACTTGCTTTGGCGGCGGTCACACTCGCGATCCATACTCGGCATATGCTAATGAGCGCAGCGCTCTATCCTTGGCTCCGGTCATTACCTAGGAGCCAACAATTCGCAATGGTGATTCTGCTGACCGACTCAAACTGGGCGATGGCACTGAAAGAGTATCAGCGTGGTGAGCGAAACCTGGGCATTCTTCTAGGTGGAGGGATAGCGCTATGGGGGGCCTGGGTCTTGGGGACAGCAATAGGGCTAGCCTTTGGTGGAGGAATTGCCCAGCCTGAACGCTTTGGTCTTGATGTAATTATGCTGTGCTTTCTGCTTATGATTGTTGTCGGTGGCAACCCCAAAGTAGCAATGGCTCTACCCTGGCTGGCTGCAGCGGCAAGTGCATTAATGGCGTACTGGTGGTTGCCGCCTTACCTGCATGTGATGGTGGGCGCTATCATCGGTGGCATGGTGGCGGTCTTGTTACCAGGACGCTGGTTCAGGAAGAGTACCGTATGAATTTTTCGCCCGTATGGGAGTCTTTGATAGCCATCATATTAATGGTAGTCATCGCTTATGGCTCCAGAGTACTTGGGCTACTCATAATGGCGCGCGTGCCTCTAGGCCCACGGGTTCGGAGATTCATTGATGCAATGTCTAGTTCAGTGCTGATTGCCGTTATTACGCCGATCATAGTGCATGGCGACGGTGGCGTGCGTATTGCAGCTATTGCCGCAGGAACAGTGGCAATCATACTAAAAAGTCCACTGGTTTCGATTGCACTAGGTATGTTCTGCGCTGCTGGGTGGCGTTGGTTTTTTCCAGTATAAAACATATTATTAATACCGCTATTATTAAACCTTAAAGAGTTATACGGTTAATTAAAAAAACATTTTAAAATCTCAACTTATAAGTCTATGACTCAATCAAAACAATATTATTTTTTAGCGTGCTGTAACCATTCCACAGATCAGGCACAGCCATCAACATTCATGTCAGACCTGACAAAGGTAGTCACTAACCACTCTCGCGCAGCACCAGCGCCACCGGCAGCGACACGTGCCGGGGCGCTTTTCCCGCCAGCGCTTCGCTCAATAGCTCGACACTCATCGCCGCAATGGCTGCAATATCCTGACGCACCGTCGTTAATCCGGTGGCTAGGGTAGGCAAGTCGTCAAAGCCGGTAACGGCCACTTCTTCGGGCACACGAATATCGCGATCTTCCAGCGCGGCGACACAGCCGAGCGCCAGCTCGTCGGTAGCGCAGACCAGCGCATCGAACGGTAGTTGCTCAGCGCCTTCATGATTAAGAAAGCGATTGAGATGGCGATAGCTGGTCAGGGAGTCGGAGGTAAACCGATGGGGCAGGCTCAACAGCTGCTCGCTCAGCCCCGCCTCGGCCATCGCTTGCTGGTAACCGGAAAGGCGGCTGTGGGGGCGCGGCACGTCCAACTCTCCGCCCACGAAGGCAATCCGCGTTCGCCCTTGTTGAATCAGATGCTGAGTGATCTGGTATAGCCCCGAGACATCGTCCGGGGCCACCGAAAAGCTCTCCCCCGCATTGCCAATGCGCACGAACGGTATGCCTGCCGCACGCAGTACGCTTGGGCGCTCGTCTTCCCCGGTTTCCCCTAACAAAATCGCCGCGCCCGCCCGTTCGGGCAGCTCATGGGTTTGGTCGTGGTGGAAAAAGATCGGCACCATGCCCTGCTGGTGCAGCGCGACGGTCAGGTGTTGATAGAGCAGAATATAGTAAGGGCGCAGCTCGATATCCTGCCGCCCAAGGGAGATTCCTACGACAGCGGCTTTGCCGCTGATGAGCTGCCGCGCCGCCGCGCTGGGCTGGTAGGCCACTTCGCGGCTGATGGTGAGAATCTTGTCGCGCAGCGCGTCGCTGATCCCCGGCTTGCCGTTCAGCGCCCGGCTTACCGAGGCAATCGAGACCTCGGCGCGCCGGGCAATTTCACGAATGGTGGCGGTTTGTGCGCTCGGTTTGTTCTGTTTCATGCCATGCCTCAGCCAGTCGGGCCCTGATTGTACAAAAAGCGGGGCCGAAAAGCGCTGAATGCACGGACGCTAACGCCGCTCGCGCTACCAGCCACGTCGTCCCAGTCGCGCCAGCTCGCTATCCAACTGCTGCACCGCCTGCTCCGGCGTGATACTGCCGGACAGCGCATCGTGCACGCGGTTGAAGATCGCGTTGGAGACTCGCGGGTAGGCATCGCCGGTGACGCTGGCCGGACGCGGTACGCCGTTCATCACCGTTTCATACAGCTCACCGATAAACGGCTGAGCGGCCAGCACGCCTTCATCTTCATAGAGCGCTGGGCGCGTGGGGTTGCGGCCAAACTCGATGGCGTGGGCTTTTTGCTGCGCTTCGGCAGTGAGATAAGCCACCAGATCAGCGGCCGCCTGCGGCTCATCCGAGTAACGGGACACCGCCCAGTTCCAACCGCCCAGCGTTGCCACCGACTGCCCTTCTGGCCCGCTGGGCAGCGGCGCTACGCTAAACTTGTTCTGGATCGGCGTGCCGTCCGCTTGCCCCAGCGACCACACGTAGGGCCAGTTGCGCATAAACACCGCGTTGCCCGCCTGGAAAACGCCGCGCGCTTCCTCTTCCATATAGTTACGCACGCCCTCTGGGCTGATATCGCCTATCCAGGAAGCCGCCAGCGCCAGGGCTTCCACCGCTTGAGGGTTATTCACCGTCACCTGCCCCTCGGCATCCACGAAAGTACCGCCGCCGTAGCTCGCCACCCACTCCAGCGCGTTAGTGGTCAGCCCTTCGTAAGCGCGCCCTTGAAAGACGAAACCATGCATGCGCTCGTTGCCCGCTTCCCGTTCGGCGTTTTGAATGCGTCGGGCGGTGTCGGTGAGCGCTTGCCACGTCTGCGGCACGTCAGCGCCGTACTGCTCCAGCAGGTCGTGGCGGTAGTAGAGCAGCCCGGCATCGGTAAACCAGGGCAGCGCGACCAGCTTGCCCTGCACGGTGTTGTTCTCCATCAGCGAGGGAATAAATCCTTCTGCTGCGCCTTCCGGCAGGTAATCATGCAAATCCACCAGATGCTCGGCCAGCAGCCCCGGCCAGACGATATCCACCATCAGCACGTCGACATCCTGTGATTGGCTGCCCAGCAGCTGTTGATACAGCGAAAGCTTTTCCGTAGGCGAGGCTGGCGTGGTGACGATATTGACCTGATGGCCGTTGGCTTCTGCCCAGCGCTGGGCAAGCGCCGGGCAGAAATCCGCCGCCCCGCCATCGCCACAGGCCACGGTGATCTCGGCGGCCAGAGCAGGCAGTGCCACAGGCAGTAACGTCATCAGCAGCAACGGTGTTTTCAATGTTGAGCGCATCGTGGAATCCTTATCTTGTTATTGGGTGTCTTGCGGTCAGAGATGCTCGATGAAATCTGCTGATCAACTGGCAATTGCCAGGCTGCGGTCCTCCAGGCTGGAAACGAAACAGGCGTCCAGCACGGTTTGAATGGCCGCACCGCGGGCAAAGTCGGGCTGGTCGTTCTCGCCCGTGCGAATGCTCTCGATAAAGCGCTGGTAAATGCTGGGCGTGGGCGGCGCTTTAACCGTGCTCCAGCGGGCGGGATGCACGTCATCGTTCAGGCATACCTGTACGTCGTCTTTAGAGGCATCCAGATCCACACGAATCGCGCCTTTATCGCCGTGAACGCTCAGCGTTAGCGAGTTGTGGTGGCCGGTGGCCCAGCGGGTCGCCTGAATCGTTCCCATGGCGCCGTTGGCAAAGCGCACGCGCATCAGCGCCGTGTCGTTGGCATCCAGCACGTAGTCGCCAATGCGGTTATCCGGCGCTTTGTCGAAGCAGGTCAGCTCGCAGTTCACCCGGGTGATATCGCCCACCGGGAAGCTGGCGAAATCGACGATATGCACGCCCACATCGCCTAGCACCCCTTTGCTGCCGTGGGCTTCCGAGAGCCGCCAGAGCCACTGGCTATCCTCATCCCAGCGCCCCCAGGCGTTGCTTACCAGCCAGCTCTGGCGATAGCTGGCATCCACGTGGCGAACGGTGCCGATGGCGCCGCCGGTAATCAGCGCTCGGGCGTGCTGAATGGCGGGGGCGTCACGGTAGCTCAGATTGACCATGTTGATGACCTTGGCGGCCTGGGCGGCAGCGACCATCTCGTGGGCATCCTCGGCATTGGTGGCCAGGGGCTTTTCACACAGGATGTGTTTACCCGCCGCAATGGCCGCCAGCGACGTGGCCTTGTGCACGCCATCCGGAGTGACATTGCTCACCGCGTGAATATCGTCGCGGGCCAGCATGTCGTCCAGCGACTGGTACACATCGGCAATGCCATGGCGCTCGGCGAAGGCCTGCGCCTTGGTGAAATCACGGTCGCATACGGCAACTACTTCGACGCCTTCGAGTCGGCCATAGTGCTTGGCGTGCTCCCCCGCCATGCTGCCCGCGCCAATAATTGCAATACGGATCATTTGAAGCCCTCCTCACCGGGTTTGTGCAGGCTTTCGCCCTTGATCTCGACCGGGTTGGGCGCCTGGTCGGCGGGGACGTTGGGGCAGCTGTCGATCCACCGGGAGCCTTCCGGCTGTGCCCAGACCACGGCGTTCTTGAGCACCCGCTTTACCTGCTCGTCGTAGTAGATCGGGTAGGTTTCGTGGCCGGGACGGAAGTAGAAAATCTTGCCGTTACCGCGCTTGTAGGTCAGGCCGGAGCGGAACACTTCGCCGCCTTCGAAGGCACTGATGAAAATCACCTCGTCCGGGTTGGGCACCGCAAAGGGTTCGCCGTACATTTCGGTATGGGGCAGTTCGATGTAATCTCCGAGCCCTTGCACGATGGGGTGGCCAGGATTCACCACCCAGAGCCGCTCACGCTCGCCGGCTTCCCGCCATTTCAGTGAACAGGTAGTGCCCATCAAGCGTTTGAAGATTTTCGAGTAGTGGCCGGAGTGCAGCACGATCAAGCCCATGCCCTGCAGCACGCGCGTTTGCACGCGGTCGACGGTCTCTTCCAGCACGTCGCCGTGGGCGGCGTGGCCCCACCACAGCAGCACGTCGGTATTCTCCAGCGTCTCTTCGCTGAGCCCTTGTTCTGGGTCTTGCAGCGTGACGGCGGTAGCGGACAGCGCCTCTGACTCATTCAAACCGTCGGCGATGCACTGGTGCATCCCGGTAGGATAAATGCGCGCTACCACCTCGTTGGTTTGCTCGTGGACGTTCTCGCCCCACACGGTGACGTTAAGGGTCATCTGTTCTCCTTATACAGCTCTGGCAGTTGAATCAAAAGGGCATTAATTAGAGCCTCGATCGTTAAAGTAAACGTTTACGGCCAATGCGTAAACGTTTACTCAGATGCAACTTTAGTCATATCCATGCGTATACCCTAGTGATGAACACTATTGGCATCGCGGCGAGGTTATCCGTATTCTGAGACGTAACCACGCGCTTTAGAGTGACTAACTAACTGTTCTAACAGTAGGAGAACGCCATGGCTGGTTTACTGCCGAACGTCGATCCCGACGGCTTGCTTGAGTACTCAGTGGTCTACACGGACCGCTCCTTGAATCACATGTCACAACAGTTTCAAACGGTGATGCGCGATATTTCTGCCACGTTGAAAGAGGTGTATAACGCGCACGCGGCGGTGATCGTGCCCGGTAGCGGTACCTTTGGTATGGAAGCAGTGGCGCGTCAGTTTGCTCTTGACCAAAAAACGCTGGTCATTCGCAACGGCTGGTTTAGCTATCGCTGGACACAAATTATTGAAATGGGTCGCTTAACTGACCAGCACACCGTACTTAAAGCACGACGCCTGAATGCCGATGAGCCACGCTCCTCCTTTCAGCCTGTGCCCATGGACGAGGCCGTTGCACGGATTCACAGCGAGCAACCCGCGGTAGTATTTGCGCCTCAGGTCGAAACCTCCGCAGGTTTGCTGCTTCCAGATGACTATATTCAGGCGCTAGCGCAGGCAACTCACGCGGTAGGCGGCCTGTTCGTATTGGATGCCATTGCTGCTGGTACCCTATGGGTGGATATGCAGGCACTGGGCATTGATGTGGTAGTGAGTGCGCCGCAGAAAGGGTGGAGTGGCCCCCCCTGCTGCGCCATGGTGATGCTCTCAGAGCGTGCCACCCAGCGCTTGAACGAGACCCAGAGCAATAGCTTCGCCTGTGACCTGGGCAAGTGGCATAGCATCATGCAGGCCTATGAGAACGGTGGGCACGCTTATCATGCCACTATGCCCACAGATGCCTTGCGAACACTGCGCGATATCATGCAAGAGACACGCGACTACGGTTTTGCCAAAGTTAAAGAGGAGCAGCAGGCGATTGGACGTGAAGTACGCGCCATGCTGAAAGGCCACGGATTTGTAAGCGTTGCTGCACCAGGCTTTGAAGCACCCGGCGTAGTGGTGTGCTATAGCGAGGATAGCGGCCTGGTGGGCAAGCTTGCCCAGGCGGGTGTGCAAGTGGCAGGCGGTGTACCGCTGATGTGCGATGAGGGCGACAACTTCCAAACTTTCCGCATAGGCCTGTTTGGGCTGGATAAGCTGCACCATACGGAGCGCAGCGTGGAGAACCTGGAACAAGCAATCAAGGCAGTCTCATAAGGTAGAAAATGCCCGCTAGTGCATAGCTGCATAGCTGCATAGCTGCATAGCTGCATAGCGGGCACGATCATTGAGACTATTGTGATCTAACGCAGTTTATTGCCATTTTGTTCAGCGCTGCTCTCCGCGACTCTTTCCACCGCGACGATGCCAGAGCGGCTGACCACGACCTTCCAGCGCGCCAAATAAGGCGTATCTTCACTGCCCGTTTCACGGATTACCAAGTTGAATAGATGACGCCGCTCCACACTCTCGCGCACCACCTGACCATCTTTGAGCCGGTAGATGTGATGTTTCTCTTTGCTCATTAGGCGGGTCAGCATCGAGAGGTCGATATGCAGCGTTTCGCGGGTGTGTTCATAACCACTGAGAAAGCGCGTTGGCGACATGCGCGAGCTGGAGCGATAGTGCATCACCACCTCGTCACGCTGGGCCACGGTGCGCCGCCGCATCTGCTGAATATCGTCATCCAGAGCGGAATAGCGCTTGTAGTCGAACCACTCAAGTTGCCGCCCTACCAGGGCGTTGCGGGTGGGGTCGATGTATTGGCGACGCCATTTGGGGCGGCCACGGCGCAGCCAGCGCCATAGCGTGTTACGCAGGTCATCTTTGAAGACTTCCCGCAGCGCATAGAGCAGCGCCATGGCCAGCACAAACAGTGCGGTAATATCCCCCAAGGCGTTGCGTAGCTGCAGAACACCCAGCGACACAAACGCCATCACCACCGCCGTGGCCAGCGCTTTGACCGCCTTTTGTTCACCGCTACCCAGCTCCAGGGTACGCTGCTTGAGGGTGATCGGTTGCTCAATCAAGAGCCGCAGCAGGCGCATTTTATTCGACATGCGAGTCGGATCTTCCATGACCCGTTCGGCGTTGTACTCCTGGGCCTGACGGTACTCCCCTTCGCGCTGGCAAATGGTAATAAAGCGCCGCTTGATATCACTAAACGGCCCGCCCCGTGGCATATGCGCGACTAGAGCTAATAGCTGCTGCTCGGTGAACCAGGAGAGGTAGTTGTCGATATTGGCAAAGTATTTATAAAGACGCTCGTCGCTGGGCGGGTTGCGCCGCAGGCGTTTGAGAATGCCGTCACTCAGGTCACTCATTTCCGCGAGCCGTTCGGTCAGTGCGTTGGCCTTCTCATTCCAGGCGTCTGGCTCATCGGTTGGCTCGCGACGCAGCTTACGGGCGTCAGCCAGCAAGGCTTGGGTGGTGCGCTCCAAGGCCCCCACGTATTGATAGGCGTAAAGGCTGAGGCTCAAGCGGTAAGAGTCGCTACCCAACTGGTTACGGCTAGCCAATCGGCTATGCACCAGCGGCAAGTGATACTCGTCGCTGTAGTAAGTGCGCGAGACACTGATCGCACCATGATAAAATGCCTCTTCGGAAATGACGTGAGTGCTCAACCCAAGCTCTTTGGGCACGAACAAATACACATCGAGCGTATGCGAGGTTTCTTCTTTTAGCCGCCGCGATAGGCGCAGTTGGAAGCTATTTTTACGCTCAACGTTGATCACCTCACGAATCTCCTACTTCATTGCCAAACACGATGATATACCATGGTGAGCTCGCCATAGTGGTCTGCTAAACAGAGGCTACGGTTTACTACTTCGCCTTGGAGCTAGGGAATGTCCACCGCCCGTTTTTCACCCTTTGAGCTGCTGCTGCTCAAAAGCCGCAGCCAAGTGGATACGGCCACACTACTACTGCTGGGCTGGGTGCTGGTGCACCGCCAGCACGTCTCGGAAGGCCAGCGGCGTCGCCGCTTGGCCCAGGTGACATCGCAGTTTCGCCACGGACACGAACTGGGGCCGGTGATGAGTATTGCCCACAGCCAAGACCTGCACGCCATTCAGCTGGCCGCCGAGGTGGTACGCAAAGAGTGTTCTAAAGAGCGTAGCCTGAGTGTGATGCACCAAGCGATTACCGTGGCCACGGACGACGGCGATATCTCGCTTGCCAACCATTATATCCTGCGTTTTTTAGCCGATTTGCTAAACGTAGCGCCGGCCACCTTGGGCACGCTTTTTCAGGAACTGACTGGCCAGCCGCTGCGCCAGCCGGAAGACCCGAGCCGCGACGCCTATTGGCAAGCTCACGACCCGGACTACTATGCCCGCAAAGCGCGGGAAGAAGCCGAGGCTGCACAACGCGCCAAGGCATCGCAGGCCGAGCAAGAACAGCAGCAGCGGGCCAAAGCGGATAAACAGCAGGAAAAGAAGCAGAAGCAGCAGGAAAAAAAGCAGCAAAAAGAGGACGCCCGCCGTGCCAAAGCGCGGGCGGAGCAGTCCAGCGCCGAACAGAAAGCGGAGAAGGCCAGAGCCGAGCAAGCGCGTCAGGAGCAGGCACGCCAAGAGCGAGCACGCCAGGAGCAGGCGCGGCAAGAGGAGTCACGACAACGCCAGCAACGTAGCAGCCCACCGCCTCCCGATCGCACCACTCGCGCCCTCGCTGTCCTGGGGCTGACGCCAGGGGCGAGCAAAACCGATGTACGCCGCGCCTATCGCCGCATGGCCCAGCTTCACCACCCAGATCGCTTCTACTCCGATAGCGAGCACCAGGTCGCTCTAGCGTCGGCGCGTTTTCAACGCATCAAAAATGCCTATGATTATTTGATGCAAACCTACTAATCACTACGCTTGGAAAGAGACTTCCTGGATTATGCGCGACCTGTACCAACGCCTCGCCCTGACGCCGGATGCCAACAACCAGCAGATTAAGAGCGCCCTGGCCCGCTGCCCCAATAGCGCACTACGCCAGGATGCTACCTCCGTGTTCGCCGTTGCCCCACACCGGGAAACCTACGACACCCTTCACCACACCCTGAGCGACATTGGGCGCCTGCGCGCCCGGTTGGGCCTAACCCACGGTGCCCATTGGCAGGGCGATGTGGCCAATGATTTTTCGCTGCCGCCGGATAACGCGATCTCCCGCCACGATGAGCTAGTTGACCGCGTCAGTCACGCGGTCTCGCTCTATAACCGCTGGCGTCGCCTGCGGGGGCCATGGTTACTCATCGCCGTTTTCACCGTGGGGGCGGGCATAGGCCTCGCTTTGGGGTTTGCCTTGAGCTTGGGGCTTGGCTTGGGCTGACGTGCCGTGGCGCTCCCGCTCGTCTTGACGGATTTCCGCCTGAGTGGGGCGTGGTGCGGGCTTCGGGGGCGCGGGCTTTTTATGTGGCTCTTCATTGGAAGAAGAATGGCTCTCCTCGCCCCGCTCCATGCTTAAATCGGTGCCGGAGGTGTCTTCCATACGCGACTCAGAGCGTGCTTCCATACTGACACTGAGGCGCGGTACGCCCAGATCAATCTCTTGAGCTTCCATGCGCTGCTTCAGCAACAGATTAAACGCCCTTGATATATCCCACTGCATTTCCGGCGCGGTGCGAAAGCGCATACGCAAAATAGGACAGCCATCCTCGAAGCCTTGCACTCCCTGCATTTCCAATGGCGACCAGATGTAGTGACGCATCATTGGGTCTTTACGCAACTCTTGGGCGGTCTCCTGCATTAGCGTAATCGCATCGTCGATTTTCATATCGTACGGAATGCGGATACGCATCAGCGCGATGCCGAACTGGCGGGACATGTTGTGAATTGACTCAATGCGGCTAAAGGTAATGATATGCACCACACCATCCAAGTCGCGCAGACGCACGGTGCGCAGGGTAAGCCCTTCTACCGTGCCCATATGCCCATTGATCAGCACAAAATCATCGACGGCCAGTGAGTCTTCGATGAGGATAAATATCCCGGTTATCAAGTCTTGCACGAGGGTTTGCGCACCAAAACCAATCGCCAGACCAATGACACCAGCGCCCGCGAGTAGCGGTGTTACGTTAACGCCTAGATTTGCCAACCCAGCAATCACTGCAATAATCAGAATCGCCACGAAGATGACGTTGCGAATCATCGGCGTAATGGTTTGCGCCCGCGCTTGATTCACCCGCCGCCCACGGGAACGTGCAGTGGATGTCAGCGCCCGCTGAATCGCGGTATCGGCAAAAATCCATACCAGCCACGCCAACAGCACGGTAGCGCCCAGGCTTATCAGCGCTTGACCGATACGCGCGCTAGCCACGGCTTGCTGTCCCAGACCAAAAAATGAGCTGCCCCACACCTGCATCGAGAGTTCAGCAAATACCATCCACGTACTGATGTGCGCTAGCACAAAGCCAAAACGCTCTAAACGTTTACGGTATTGGCTGTAGCGATGACGGTGGCGACGCTTGCCCATCCGCTCCGCTTGGCGGCGCAGCAGTCCGACAATCACCAGCGTAAGCACTAATAAGCTAGCTGAAATTATCGAGCGCGCCAGTGCGGTACCCACATCACCGACGGTAATAAAAATCGCCAGCAACGAACCGCTTACCAGCAGCAGGGCGGGTATATGCCAAAGCCCACCTAGCGAGCGAATCATTTCAACGGCCGTGCTGGCTTCACGGCGCTGCTTGAACGGCCGGTTGCAGATCAAGTGGCGTACGGGCCGTTTGAATTTAAGAATAAAGCGTGCCGAGAGTAGCGCTGCAAGCATGTTAGCAAGCATCGAGACTAGGCTTGAGAGTTCGCTACCCAGCATTTCGACCAAGCGGGTAGAGTTGACCGCATCACCAAGTGCAATGAGCGCACCAATCACAAACAGCCCGCGTAAGGCGCTCTGCTGAAGTAGCTGTACGGCAGTAAACCGGTGGCCACGGCTAAAGAACGCGATCACGGTTTCAAATACCACGGAGAGCGCACGCCCGCATAGGCAAATATACGCAACCACCAGCACTAGGATACGCCCTGGGCTATCGGGCAGTACCTGAGCAATCCCTAGCGTAACGGCAAACGCCAGCACCCACGGCAACATGCGGCGTAAAAAGTGCACCACCAGCAGCCAGCCTTTTGGGTCGCGGGGTAGATCCAGCGGCCATTCCCGCCGGGTGGCTACTAATCGGCCAAAGGCCACCATCACCACCAACAGCACTGTCCAAATGATGGCCAGCACAGCACCATCTGCCACCGCCCGAAGTGCTTCGCCCTGGTCCGCATCAGCGTTAAGCGCACGTAAATCTTCAGCACCTTGCGCTAATTGGCGTGACCACTCATCAATGGGAGAGCCGCCCGCTTGAGCCTGCTCGCCAAGATCACTCAGCGTATCCGCAAGCGCCCCGAGTAAGCCTTGACGCACGATGCTCTCATCTTCAGTTGCAGCGTCTGCAGTGACCTGCAGTTCGCGCAGCGACTCAAGCAATTGGGTGCGCTGCTCTTCGCTTTCAAGCATGCCGATGACGTCATTTAGCGAGCTCTGAAAATCTGCCCCACTCACCTCAGTCGATTCTTGCTCAGAGCCGCCGCCTAAGCTTGGCAATGAAACTATCTGAGCGTGTGCTTGGCTTACCGTTATACTCGTCAGCACAAAGAAGACGATGCTTATTACCGTATTGATTAACCAGTGCTGTCGCACATTTTACTCCCGAAAATTAGCGTAAATAGCGCCCTATTTATTGTTTGCTACCGCTATAGTTTAGCGCCCTTAATGCGCTCAGTCTTAACGCTTGACTATGATAGGCTGGTCGCTTAAACGTTCACCTCCAGGATGTTGAGATGACGCTACAAGCTCCGCCTAATCGCTTAAACAGTAACGGGGAAACCCGGCATGTCGGCGTAGAAGTTGAATTTGCTGGCCTGCCACCCCGCGATACTGCATTAATCGTGCGCGACTTGTTTGGCGGGGAGCTTAACGTGGTAAGCCCCCATCGGCTACTGGTAGAGAATACACGCTGGGGAGAATTTGGGATTGAGCTCGACACCCAATATGCACATCCCGATAAATCACTGGTCGACGACTCCCACGCCGAAGACGGCGAGTGGGCACGCTACCAGCACCAACGGCGTGTAGAGTTCCATCAAAAAACCCGTGAATTAATCGGCGACATGGTCACCGGTTTAGTACCTACCGAAATTGTTTGTCCGCCCATCCCGTGGGACGAGCTAGAAGCGCTAGACGTACTATTTGAAGCACTCCGCGTGCATGGTGCGAAGGGCACTGATGCCAGTTTGATGTATGGCTTTGGCTTACACCTCAACCCTGAAGTGGAAGGCTTTGACGTCGACTATTTACTCGCTATGCTGCGCGCCTATTTACTGCTCGCTGGGTGGCTGCGCGACGAAATAAAAGTCGATATCACCCGTGAAATGTTGCCCCATGCCAATCCATTTCCCAAAGATTACACGCTAAAGGTACTGGATAGCCGCTACGCCCCCGATCTCGGTACGTTGATTGACGACTACTTGCACCACAATCCAACGCGCAATCGCGAGCTGGATATGTTGCCGTTATTTACCTATTTACGCCCCGACCATTCTCATAAGCTGTTACATGAGAAGCTCACCAAGCCGCGCCCCACTTTTCACTACCGACTGCCTAACGCGCAGCTTTCGCAGCCTGGGTGGGGGTCGGTGGTGGAGTGGAACCGGTGGGTTGAAGTTGAGAAACTTGCGGTTAATACCGAGGTGCTGCGTGCTCGCTGTGCAGAGTATATTGCCTACCATAACCGGCCACTACTAACCCGGGTGAAAGAGAAATTATCTCGTTGTTCTGCAAAACTGGGGGGCTGGCTGCAGCGTAAGCGCTAAGTCACTCCCTTTTTTGAAGCTATTCGTTTTTATCTAACAATTTATTTTCTCTAACAGTGAGTAATTATCTGCATGTCACGCCCGCTTATCGGTATTACGACCTCTGACCAGAAAAGCCATTTAGCATGGTGGTTCGATTGGTTTGCCGTTTGGCGACACGGTGGTAAACCGCTGCGCCTATCTCCTTCACGGCCACAGCCGGAAAGCTTGGATGGGTTGATCATTGGCGGTGGTGACGATATTCAGGCCCATCTTTACGGCGGCGAGGTGCAGCTGAATGTGCGCCTTGACCCTGCCAGGGATGAGCTGGAGCTTGCGCTGCTTGAACGGTTTATTCCGCTGCATACGCCCGTACTCGGCATTTGCCGGGGTGCGCAGTTAATTAATGTCCACTTAGGCGGTACTCTTGACCCGGATATTTACACCACCCATGAGGGGTTAAAACGACGCCGCACGGTGCTACCGCGTAAAACCGTCGATATTGTCGGGGCTAGCAAGCTGCATCGCCTACTGGGCGTCACATGGTGCCGAGTAAATAGCCTGCATCACCAGGCTGTTTATCAAGCGGGAAGAGGCATTGAGATTGTCGCCCGGGATCGGGATGGCTTAGTGCAGGGCATTGAGTCCCGTGAGCACGACTTTTTAATTGGCGTGCAGTGGCACCCGGAGTGGCTAATTTTCAACCGCCCCCAGCAGCGCTTGATTCGCGCGCTGGTGACGGCATCACAACGTCATGCTAGAAAACGCTCGCAGTTAGCTCAAGACTGCTAACGCGGCCTCGTAATCCGGCTCGTTTTTCAGCTCACTCACCAACTCGCTGTGCAACACGCGGTTGTCGGCATCCAGTACTACCACTGCGCGAGCGCACAAACCTTGCATCGGGCTATTGCACAGTGCCACACCCCACGCTTCAAGGAACTCTGGGTGACGGAAGGTAGACAGCGTTTCCACGTTATCCAGCCCTTCTGCCCCACAAAAGCGCTTGGCGGCAAACGGTAAATCCGCTGACACCACCAATACCACTGTATCGGTAAGCTTAGAGGCCAGTTCGTTAAAGCGCCGTGTAGACATTGCGCAGGTAGGCGTATCAACGCTGGGGATAATATTGAGCACTTTTCGCTTGCCTGCATACGTCTCAAGCGAGACGTCTTGCAGGTCGCTGTTGGTCAGCGCCATTGCAGGCGCCGCTTGGCCTGTTGCTGGCAGCAAGCCAGCGACGTCCATGGGTTCGCCTGCGCGGGTGATCTGTTGCATGATCGACTCCTTATATCGTTAATAATTAACGCGTTCTTACCATTTGAAAAGCCATGGTAGGCTATCTTCATGCCTTTGCGGACTTGTCGCGAAGGACATTGTTCAACGTTTTCGTTTCATTTCACTGAGGTGGTGACATGGCAAGTCTCTTAATAGTTAAAACCGGCGACGCCTTTCCTGAAGTGGTCGACCAGCACGGTGATTTTGAAACACTCTTTGTCAATCAGCTAAGCAGCTCTTTACCCGCGCATTTAGATCTGCAGGTGTGGGATGCCCAGCGCTATTCTGAAGCCCCTGAACTGGAGTCATTAGCGGGCATAGTGATTACCGGTTCGCATAGCATGGTCAGCCACGCTGAACCCTGGAGCGAGGCGCTCAAGCCATGGCTGCAAGCAGCACTGGCTAATGATATTCCCATGCTGGGCGTTTGCTACGGCCACCAGTTAATGGCCGCCGCTTTTGGCGGGGTCAGTGACTATCACCCTGCCGGTCGCGAGTCTGGCACTCGCACCGTAAGATTGACACAGGCAGGCCAACAAGACCCACTATTTAGCCAACTTCCGGAAAGCTTTGCTGCCCACCTTTCCCATGCGCAATCCGTCATGCAAGCCCCTCACGGCACTACCGTGCTGGCCCACAATAGCCATGATGCTCACCAGGCTCTGCGCTACGGCCCTCGCCAGTGGAGCGTACAGTTCCACCCTGAATTCAATGTCCCCGTGATGCGCGCTTACATTGAACGCCAAGGGGCCGCACTGCGCGATCAAGGCGAAGACCCGATCACCCTATCCGCTGAAGTGACGGACTCTCCTGAAGCAACCAGCTTGCTGCAGCGCTTTTTGACGTTTGTATAGCCCTTAGTAATAGCCGCTCACTTACGCTGGTCACGACGCGAGGCTAAGCGATCTGCCAAGCGCGTCGGCTCAGGCAGTTTGGTACGCCCCAGGCAGCGCATCACCCATTCAAGGGATGTTTCAAGGGTGATGCGATGCCCTGGCGACACATACACCGGTTTGACCTTGGCGCGTGAGCGCAGCACCACACCGATCGTCTCGCTGCCCGCATAAAGCGGTGTCACATCACCCCTTTGCTCGCCTACCTCAGCGTGTTTGCCATACAGGCGTGACTTGGCAATGCCGATAGTCGGCAAATCCAGCCACAAGCCTAAATGAGCGGCCACACCTAGCCTGCGCGGGTGGGCAATGCCCTGACCATCGACCATTACTAGTTCCGGCATGTCGCTTAGCTTTTCAAATGCGCCCAGCGCCGCGGGAATTTCACGAAACGATAGCAAGCCAGGAATATACGGCATCCGGGTGGGCTCGCGGTGAACCACTTGCTCCACCACGCTTAAGTCTGGTGCACTGGATGGGTCCCATTTCAATACGACCACCGCCGCCCGGGTTATTTCGCCGCCGTCTTCAAAGCCAATATCCACCCCAGCAATATGCTCAACCGGCGCTAAGCGATCGGAAAGCTCCAAGCGTTTCGCCAACTCTGTTTGTAGTGACCTCGCCTCTCGGGGCGCCAAATTCCATTCATGCAATGGTGCAGGCATATCATCTTCCTTGATTTGGTGAATGGTAAATAAGGTAGCAAAAAAACGCCCCCGCACCAGTAAAGGTGCGGGGGCGTTGAGATGGCCTCAGTTGCCGCTTGGCGGCAGCTGATTAATCCTTATGCGCGTTCGCGACGACGAACCGGCGCATCGCCTTCGTCACGACGGCGGCGCGGTGCGCGCTCAGCCGGGGCGCTGTCTTCGCTAATTTCTAGCGGACGACCGGCCACACGGGCACGGGCCATCTTGGCTAGAATTGTCGAAGGCAAGCCGCTCGGCAGTTCTACGACAGAGAAAGCGTTGCGAATATCGATACGACCGATACGCGCGCCTTCAATGCCGCCTTCATTGGCAAGGGCACCGACTAGCTGACCTGGCTTGACGCCGTCTTTATGGCCAACGGATACGCGGTAGCGCGTCATGCCTTCTGTCGGGCCGCTGCTAGGACGTTCACGACGAGCGCCCGGCTTACCGGCAGGTGCGCCGTCACGCGAGGGCTTCTCTTTACGCGGTGCTTGCAGACGGCCAATCGGAGCTTCGTCAGCACGTGCCATAGCGGCAAATGCACAGGTCAGCTCGATCGGGTCATGGCCTTCTTCAATCAGGCGCTCAATCAAAGCACGCTGCTCTTCTGCGCCTTTGGTTAAGGAAGCGATAACCCGTTTATGGAAGACGTCATCGCGATGGGCGCGAATGGCCGCTTCATCAGGCAATGGCATTTCAGTCATTTTCTGACCGGTTGCCTGCTCCATCCAGCCTACTTTGCGGCCTTCACGGAAACCAGCAAAGGTAATCGCGATGCCGCTACGACCAGCACGACCCGTACGACCAATGCGGTGCGTATACGCTTCCGCGTCTTGGGGCAGGTCGTAGTTGATAACGTGAGTGATACGCGACACGTCAAGACCACGCGCTGCCACATCAGTCGCAATCAATACATCAACTTTGCCACGCTTCAAGCGCGTAATAGTACGCTCACGCAAGCTCTGGTCCAGATCACCCGACAGGCCTGCAGCGTTAACGCCACGTGCAGTCAGTTGCTCAACCAGCGTAGTACAGGCCGCACGAGTACGTACGAAGACGATAGCACCGTCAACCGGCTCGACTTCAAGAATACGCGAAAGAGCTTCCAGCTTAGCGCCGCCATCAACGCGCACAATGCGCTGTTCGATGTTTTCGCCAGTGGTGGTGCCAGACTCAATCGCCACCTTCACTGGGTTAACCAAGTAACGGTTAACAATGCGCTCAATTTCAGTCGGCAAAGTGGCCGAGAAGAACACACGCTGAGCATCTTTAGGGGTATCGGCAACCACGCGTTTTACGTCATCGATAAAGCCCATGCGCAGCATTTCATCAGCTTCGTCCAGCACTAGGGCAGACAAGCCATCAAGCTTCAGGCTACCGCGATCCAGGTGATCAATAATACGGCCTGGCGTACCCACAATTACCTGAGCGCCACGCTTCAATGCGCCTAACTGCTCACGGTACTCTTGACCGCCACAAAGGATCGCAACTTCTAGCCCTTTGAGGTTTTGGCCATACTTACTGAACGAGGCAGCGACCTGCTGCGCAAGCTCGCGGGTCGGAGCCATGACAAGCACTTGCGGTTCGCGACGCTGGAGTTCCAGACGTGACAGCAAAGGCAGTGCGAAGGCAGCGGTTTTACCGGTACCTGTCTGGGCCTGGCCCAGCATATCGCGGCCTTCAAGCAGCGCAGGAATCGTTTGTGCCTGAATCGGCGAGGGTACTAAATAGCCCTGTGATTCAACAGCAGACAGAACAGCAGGCAATAGAGCAAGATCGCCGAAGCTCGGCGAAGCGACAGAAGTCGAGGTCATTAATCACACCTTGGTAGGCCGGCAAGTACCGGCAAAAAACATCATAAGCGTCTCTGACTCTGTCATCGTACAACGACATAAAATGTGGTCATCGTCGATAACAGGCACCGCCCTAGCGGTCAAAGCCATCAATGGAGTCGGAGACGCCGGTCGCACCTAGCATCCGGTTGGCAAACACCGCGTTAACGGGCCAACCGTTGTGGCGACCTGCTGCGCCGATTTCACCCGTGTGGTGAAATACTGGAGGCGCGCCATCTTCACAGCAATGAACATCTAGCAATTGGCGAGATGTTCCCGCAAGCACAACTACAAATAACTATTCACAAAAAATAACTAATATGTAGATCGATGCTTACCGTCATGATGGAGGGGTCAACACATGCGAGGAAGGCGCATACTAACACCGCCTTTAGTTTATGACCAGTTTTTTAACGTCCTTCACCATACCCTGCCTTGCACCATACTGAATCACCCACTTGCACATGTGCTCATTTCGTCTAACCTGATAGACGCCTAATAAAGTTCACTATTCTCAAGGAGCGATGCGATGAACTGGGATCAGATTGAGGGCAAATGGAAAGAGATGAAAGGTAAAGCCCGCTCTAACTGGGGGGAACTAACTGATGATGAGCTAGATCAGATTGGTGGTAAGAAAGATCAGCTTATCGGCAAATTGCAGCAAAAGTATGGCCTTGAGCGTGAAGAGGCCGAGCGCAGAGCCGATGAATGGGCCGACAAGCAGTAGTTACCCATCTGTTATCTATTTAACGTAGCCACAAGGAGAGATGCTATGCGTAAGACAATCCTCACAACCGTTATCGGTACCGCCCTGATGGGCAGTGTTGCTATGAGTGCACATGCTCAGAATGAGCCCCAAGGCATGTACTCTGCCGATGACATTTTAGACGCGGAAGTCTATTTCGCTGGTGGTTCCGGTGAAGAGATTGGCGATGTCGATGACATCCTATTTGATGAAGACATGCGTATTACCGCGCTAGTTATTGAGAGCGGCTCCGTCCTTGGCTTAGGTGGACGTGAAATTGTCGTGAGCACCGACTACTTCACTCTGGAAACCCATACAGAAGGCGATGGCGATACAGAGCATCGTATTATGGTCGAAGCCACCGCTGAAGAAGTCGAAGCTTTCCCTGCCTACGATAACGATTGGTGGGAACAGACCAAAGCTAACGCACGTGATGCTTGGCAAACGACTCAAGAGGGTGCCGAAAGCGCTTGGCAGCGTACACGCGAAGCCGTTAACGCTGACGACTAAGTTCCAAGGTAATGCGATTAGGGCCGCCCATATGGGTGGCCCTTTTTGATTCAAACACGACTCATCCACTATCTGCTTATTTGCGGCGCACGCCCTGCCCTGGTAACCGCTCACGGTCGTGAGACTGTTCAAAATCAAGCAGCGGCCCAGCAGGCACAATACGCGTTGGATTGATCGTATCGTGACTGTAATAGTAGTGACGTTGGATATGATCCATATTGACCGTTTCAGCCACACCCGGCCATTGATAGATCTCTCGTACGTAATTCGAAAGATTGGGATAGTCTTCAATGCGCTTTAAATTACATTTAAAGTGGCCGTAGTAAACCGCATCAAAGCGCACCAACGTGGTGAATAGACGAATATCGGCCTCGGTGAACCATTCGCCTGCCAAATAACGCTGCTGACCCAGCCGCGCTTCCATTCGCTCTAATGCGTCAAATAGCGCCTTAACGTGCTTCTCATAGACCGACTGCTCGGTGGCAAAGCCCGATTTATACACACCGTTATTGATGTTGTCGTAGACATCAGCATTTACTGCGTCAATCACCTCGCGCAGGTCTTCCGGATAGAAGTCCAGGTCATTACCCGTTAGCTCGTCAAACGCCTGGTTGAGCATGCGCAGCAGATCAGCGGACTCATTATTAACAATCGCGCTACGCTGCTTATCCCATAACACGGGCACCGTCACTCGGCCGGTATAGTTCGGGTCTGTCTTGGTATATAGCTGATGATGAAAATCGACACCGTTAATGGGGTCGCCACTGGCGCCCTCGTCTTCCCGATACGTCCAGCCCTGGTCAAGCATCAAGGGACTAACATGGGAAGCGCCTATCAGCGGCTCCAACCCCTTCAGCTTGCGCATAATCAAGGTACGATGGGCCCAAGGGCAGGCAAGCGACACATAGAGGTGGTATCGCCCCTTCTCTGCAGGGTAGCAAGCGCCGTCGGTTTCCGGTTGGTTGCCAACCCAGTCTCTAAGCTGAGCCGACTCGCGCACGAACTCACCACCGTGCTTTTTAGTGTCGTACCACTGGTCTTGCCATTTACCGTCGACCAATAATCCCATGGGGCATCTCCTCAAATAATGTTGACGCTAGCATACGCCCGCACCGAGAAGGCTCAAGCGGATGTTTTACGCTCGTTCATTCGAGTGAGTCGAATCATGGACGCTACACTCACTTGCAACGGCCTGTTTTAAGGCTTCTGCCATGGCATGTGCCGCGGGGCCTGCACGATCCCGATCACGGAAAATAAGTTGAATCGGCACTTCACGAACCCCACCAGCCGTCAGCGGCAAGGGTTTTAAGTGACCGCTTTTCAGCTCGTCGGCAATGCGTGTTTCTGGCATCCAGGCAAACCCCAAGCCGCGCCGGAGCATATCCAGAGAGGTGTTCAAGTGGCCAACCGTCCAGCGCTGTTCAGCTTTTAACCAACCAGCGTTCGTTGACTGACGTAGGGCCGAATCGCGTACCACCAATTGACGATACTGAGCCAAATCACGAAGGTCTAACGAGCGCCCTAATTGATGTAACGCATGGTGGGGATGTGCGACCGCTATAAAACGAACCGTCACCAGGGGTTCGCCTAAAAAGCCCTGCGCCTCTATACCAGAGACCACCAAGTCTGCGCGACTGTCATAAAGCATTTCAATGCCACCATTGAGAACACTTTCGTGAAGCTGAACACGCACCTGGGGATAAGTTTCAGAGAAGCGCTCTAATGCCTTGGCTTGAGCGGCTGCTGGGAAAACCTGATCAATCGCTAAGACAACTTCAGCCTCTAAGCCAGCGGCTAGCCGCGTGGCCACATCCTCAAGCGAGGCGGCACTCTCAATCAACTGGCGCGCACGTCTTAACAACAGCTCCCCTGCCTCGGTTAAGCGAACCTGACGCCCTATGGGCTCCAGCACCTGAACCCCTAGCTGCTCTTCTAGTTTATGAACAGCATGGTTAAGCGTGGAGGGGCTTTTGTGTACCGCCTCTGCCGCACGCGCAAACCCGCCATGGTCAACCACGGCGGCCAGCATTTGCCATTGTGCAAGTGTTACCCGGGACATTTCGATTTCCTCAACGCAAAACAGCGAAACAATGCGCTTTATATTCGAAAAAACAACAATAGCATGCCAGGAAATCACCTATAGTTCTGCTTATCCTGATTAAATTCTGTTAGCCATTGCATCAGTAAGCAAAAAACGCTTTGCGATTGACCGACTGAGAGGCTAATCCAGGGGTATCTGAAGGAAAAACTAGACATTTATTATATAAATATTTTAAAAAAATCAGTTTTCGTCTACGCTTACTGATATCTATTTAATTAGCCTGCTTAACCAGTTACATTTGTTAGCAAACAGCGTTCATAAATAGTGGTATGTCCTTGTTATTGCCACATTTTTATCAAATTATATTTTATGTATAGATATACAGTCTATGCACTCACCTCTCTCATGGGGTAAGGTTCCTGGGTTTATACACTTTATTGTTACCTTTAATCACGAACTCGGCGGTCTATTTACCCATGTTGCGAATCCTTCATTCGCTGCCCCGTACGCACAAATTATTACTGTTACCCGTGGCCACTATGGTCACCGTGCTGGGCACACAAAAGTTATTGACGACTTATCAAGATTTAAATCACCCCCATACACCCTTAGAAAGCGTATTAGTGCCGCTTCCTAGTGATTCAGCACCCGGCGTACCTTCATTACGTCAAGAGCGTACCCCGGTAGCTGAAGCGATTGATCGCGCCTCACGCGCTATTGATGCTACCCGTGAGAACATCCCTCTAAGCGAGCTAACCGTCACTGAGATCGTTGATCTCGATGTGATTGAATCTGCAGAAGCCAACATGGCGTCAATGCCGGCGCTAGCACTTAATGCACCTGCGCTTGATCTAGCCATGCTAGATACGGCAGGACTGGACAGCGGCGCGCTGCATATGGCCGTGGTCATTGGCACGCTGACTAGCGGCATGCTGGATGTAGACCACACATCCCCGGTCGAAATTGCCGATGCCACTTCTTATGAAGACTACGGTGTTGAGCTATTCGACGATATCTCATTTTTGGAACTAGAACTGGCCGCAGAAGAGCCGTTTGTACCTGAATGGGAAACTCATATTGTTGAATCCGGCGAAACCTTCGCCGTATTAGCACAAAATCATCTTGGACTTGGCTATAGTGAAGTGCTTGCTCTTCTAGAAGACTTACCTGATCAGCGCTTACTGACCAATTGGCGCGCAGGAAACAGCTTCGATTATCAGTTGGATGAAGATGGGCGTTTGCTGTCACTTCGCATGATGCAAAATACCCGTGACGGCATCATGCTGGAACGGGAGGAGGATCACTTCGCGGTCACTACCATTGAGCGACAAGGCGAACCTGTTCAGCGTCTTTATGCGGGTAGTGTTAGCGGTAGCTTTGCACGTTCAGCCCAGGCCACTGGTTTAAACAGCGGCTCTGTAACGGAACTAACCAAGCTACTCGAAAAGAAGCTCGATTTCCGTCGTGACAGCCGCCGCGGTGACCGTTTCCAGGTCTTGGTAGAGTCGGACATGATTGACGGGGAAACACTGGATTCCCGTGTGCTCGCGGTGAAGTATGACGGTGAGCGTATGGACTTAACCGTTGTACGCAATGCTAACGACGATAACTTCTATACGCCTGAGGGCGGTAGCCTCGACCCTGCATTTGCACGCCGTCCGTTTGAAGGTAACTACCGCCTAAGCTCGGGTTTTAACCCACGTCGGCTGCACCCTGTCACGGGCCGCGTTAGTCCGCATAACGGTACTGACTTTGCCATGCCCATTGGCACACCTATCATAGCCCCTGCCAATGGCCGCGTTGAACGTGTCGCCAATCACCACGCCGCCGGGCGTTATATTGTTGTCCGTCATGACAACGGCTATCGAACTCGCTACTTACACCTCTCCCGCCAACTGGTGAGTCAAGGTGACCGTGTGACCATGGGTGAACGCATTGCACTATCCGGCAATACCGGCCGTAGTACCGGCCCTCACCTTCACTATGAAGTCATCGTCAATAACTCGCCTGTTAATGCGATGACGGTCGACCTGCCAGAGAACACTAGTTTAAGCGGTGATACCTTGATTGCGTTTCAGAATCAGGCTGAGCCGATTCTAGCAGCATTGGAAAGCGGTGATACCGGCCCCGTTAGCGTGGCTAACTATCAGCAGGCAAGCGACGAGTAAAAAATTATCTATTTCGTTAAGAGCATCGTTAATCGCAAAAAACCGCCTGAATAGGCGGTTTTTTGCGTTACTGTTTTACATCACACCTGAGGGCGTTTTAATGCCGACAGTAGCGTTGCATCACGGCGATAAATATCGGGCCTAAACTCCACCTCTCCTTGCGCATTTGGCCAAGCGGTCAAATAGTGCAGTGCCACAGGTATGCGCTGCGGAAGATTGATATTGCGGTCACTTCCTCCGCTCAGCAGGCTACTCATCTGGTAGTGGCTGCCGGTGTCTTGAAGTAACATTTGCGCAAGCTCCGTGACCCCTTCAACGCGCACACAGCCGGAACTGAGTGCTCGCTGATTACGCTGAAAGAGCCCCCGCGCTGGGGTGTCGTGCAAATAAATCATGTCATTGTTGGGAAAGCGCACTACAACGCTACCTAGCGGGTTTCTCGCTCCTGCGGTTTGGCGCAACATCACGCCACCTGGTCGCTGCCAATCGACCTCATCTGGATTGAGCTGCTCACCCGACAGGTTAACCACCTGAATGTTTTCACGCGCCAAATAGTCGATATCAGCACGCACTCGTGGCAATACATCTTCGCGCATAATGGTGGGCGGAATCGTCCAGGAAGGATTGATGGTCAGGTGGCTGATTGTTGAGTGGATAATCGGTGTTTCTCGACGCGACGTTCCTACCACTACCCGGGCATCCCAATGCTGGCCGTTAGGACGTATGTAGTGCATCCGATAACCGGCAATATCGACCCATACCCGTGGTTCAGCAGAGTGAGTAAGGCGAATCCAGCGAGCACGCTCTAGATTGACTCTTAATTGATCAATTCGGGATGCCACCGGCGTGTTGAGTGCCAAGCGCGTTTGCTCACCAACAACGCCATCTTCCTGCAGCAAATGGCGGCGTTGAAAACGCTTAACAGCCGCTTCTAACCCAGTGTCAAAGGTACGTCGATTAGAGGCTGTTTCCAGACGAACCATCGGATAAGCCGTGTTATCCGCCACCATTAAGTCACTCTCCCCCCACAGTGCTAAACGTTGACGCAGCACAACGACGTCGTCAGCCTCGTCCCCAGGACGAAGCGACGCATCCCGCGGGGCTAAATATGGCGCGCTGCCCAGCTCGGCTAACTGATAGTGATGCTTTAAAGCGTTACGCAGCTGCTGATACTCAACGGATGAAGGGCGAACAAGCGCAATGGCACTATCGAGCTCATGATCCTCAACCGCATGCATAACCCGCAAAAGTGAATAGCTTCTTTCTGGGCGGGGTGCATCCCAGTGCGGCTCCACCTCCCGAGGGTTCACCTTGCCACGCTCTAAGTGATCCAACGCTAATAGCAGGGCCTGAGTCGTTTTAATATCGAATGCAGCTTGAGCTTCAGTGCCGCCTGACTGACTGCGCTGAAATTCATTGAGCAGCGTATCGGCGTGGTAATCCGCAGGTACCAAGCCGTCACTCTCCAGACGGCCAAGCGCGCTTACCAACGATTCAACTGCACGCTCTGACTGCCACACGGGCTTTCCATCACGCAGTTGATAGAACTCAGCAATAGGCAGGCTGTGGGCTTCCACAGCGGTTAACTGCTGAGTTAATGCTTGCTGTAATGGAGCAGAGTCTGCATAGGCGGTGCTGAAAGCAAATGGGCCATGGGTGAGCGTTACACACAGAGCGATACCTAGCGTCCACTGTTTTATTGGCTGTCTCTCTTTCATCGCCCTCTCCTTGCGTTACTATAGTCCCCAGCTTTCCACATTAGCCGACAATCCCTTTTATGTTAGTCGACTCATCACTTCATCATGACGCATGTTGCTTGTAGGATCGATAAATATGGCTCTTCGTTTGAACACTGCCAGGTTATTATTTTGCTTACCTTTAACACTATTTACTTTACCACTACATGCCGCCAGTTTTTTTGCACACGTGGCTTCAACGCCTCCTCCAGGCGTTCTGCCTTTAAATCATCAGTTGCAGCAGCTCGCCCCACAGGCAACCCCCACCGCACTGCGTTTAGCCGCCCAAGCACTTAACTGTGCTGAACCTAACGCCGAGCGGCTTGCCGTTATTGACTATTCGCTACCCTCTACAGAGCCGCGTTTGTGGGTATTTGACCTCCGCCAGCACGAGTTACTCTTTGAAGAATTGGTCTCTCATGGACAGGGGTCAGGAGATGCACACGCCGAAACGTTTTCCAACACGCGAAACAGCCATCAGTCTAGCCTTGGCCTTTTCCGCACCATGAACAGCTATTATGGGCGCAACGGCTATTCGTTGCGGTTAAACGGGCTAGAACCCAATGTCAATGATCTTGCCTATGAGCGAGCCATTGTGATCCATGGCGCCGACTATGTAAGCGACGAATTCATTACCCAAACCGGCCGTCTTGGGCGTAGCCACGGCTGCCCTGCCGTGCGCGAAGATATCACCTACCCATTAATCGACAGCCTAAAAGAGGATCAGTACGTTTTCGCTTATTACCCCGATGCCGAGTGGCTTGCCACTTCCGCGTTTTTAGGCTGTACCTCTGCCGCCGCTCAGCTTGCGAAACGGTAATTAATAATTTAAGAGCTCTAGATTGATATTGTCAGCTTTTGGGGCCTTATTAAGCTGGTTTTCATCATTTATAACGTTTCAAGCAGGCGTTACACCCACTCCTCTGCAATACTTGGTGACAAATAAACACATATAGATACTCTTTGCGCAGGTGTCTGACATGTTCACCTTTTTGCACCCCTATCAAAAGATTCGCAGCCTAGAGCAGGAGGTTGCCGACTTGCGCGCGCAGTTGGAAGCGATGACGCCGACCCCAAGCTGTCGCTTAGTCAACATGCTTAAACCCGCGCAATCGCTAGGCATGCTGCAAGCCAGAGGGGCCGATATGCTAGCCTCCTTGAATAGAGGTATCCAGGAGTATGCCGATCAATTGGCAGGTGAGAATGCAACACTAACAGAGACATTTAAGCTGGTTATGGCTGCAGAAGAGGCAGTCGGCACACTGCATCTAACCTGCCAATCAACTGACAGTAATAAAGAGCATCATGCTTCGCCGTTAGTCTCCGCCAAAACGCTGCATGCCCTTAGCCAATTGCAGGTCAGCCTCTCTCGACATGCAGGCCATGCGCAAGCACTGGCAGTGAACACTGCACTAGAAATGGCCCATAGCCAAGGCTCTCTCGAACCCACTGAATCAGCACACGATCAGACTTCACACTCACCAGGCTTGGCAGCTATTGCAGATGATGTTCACCGTTTGGCGCTTCACATGCACCAATTAAGCCATCAGCTCAGCCAACTTATTGAGCAGGTCAATAGCCAGGTAAGGGAGCACTCAAAGGAGCTTACGTTAACGCGACAAACCAATGCAAAAACCGCCCACGCCGCCCACGTGGCTCAGCACGCGGCTGATCAACTTAGTGAGCAAGCGCGGCATATGCACAAAGTCATTCATCACAGCGCTACGGCCGCGTTTATACACTCTGCCAAGCTTGATCATGCGGTGTGGAAGTGTCGACTGTATAAGCAATTGCTCTCAGCAAACACTGAAGCACTGCTGGAAGACCATCATCACTGCCGATTAGGTCGTTGGTATCACTCGGGAGAAGGGCGCCGCCACTATGCTCGAACGGATGCTTATCGCTCTCTGGCGGCGCCCCATCGGCGTATGCATGAAAGTGGCGCTGAGGCGCTTAAATTTGCCCGCGAAGGCGACCAAAATGGTCAATTAGCGGCCTTAAGTGTTATGGAAGAAGCCAGTCAACAACTGGCTCTGCAAATGGACAAACTGTTGGAGTATGCTGTTTTTGAATCCCCCTACCCCTCAAATCACCCTTCGCCTTTAGCGGGGCCCCCTTAACGGGTATTTTTCACACCCGACATCGAATCGCTTTTAAATAGCTTATCGTCTTCCCCGCTGGCCTATGCCATGCTGGTCTCACTGCTACCACTTTTTTTACTAGTCGCAATGGGGAAGCGTATGACACAGGTCAAAAAGCTAGACCTCGCCTTACAAGGCGGCGGCGCACACGGGGCCTACACCTGGGGTGTGATTGATCGCCTGCTGGCGGATGAGCGCATTGAAATAGAGGGAATCAGCGGTACCAGTGCAGGGGCGATGAACGCCGTGGTAATGGCCGATGCCCTCACCAGAGGGGATAAAGAGACCGCTCGGCAAGCGTTATATGACTTTTGGAAAGCGGTTAGCCGCGCAGGCATGGCAAGCCCCATTCGCCGCTCACCGATGGATGTGTTGACCGGCAATTGGAGCTTGGATAACTCGCCAGGCTTTATCGCCATGGATCTGTTAAGCCGCGTTGCCTCACCTTATCAACTTAACCCCCTCAATATTAATCCGCTACGCGATATTCTGGTTAAGCATATTGATTTTGAGCGCGTACGAAAGTGCAAGCAGTTAAAGCTGTTTGTTACAGCGACGAACGTGCGTTCAGGCAAGCAGCGTGTTTTCCGCCGCGAAGAGATGAGCGTTGACGCGGTGATGGCCTCTGCCTGCCTGCCGTTTATGTTCCAAGCGATAGAGATCGACGGCGAAGCCTATTGGGATGGCGGCTATATGGGCAACCCTGCCCTGTTTCCGTTAATGGAAGAGTGTAGCGCGCGGGACATCTTACTGGTGCAGATTAACCCCATCAGCCGGGACGACATCCCTACCACAGCATCAGCCATTATGAACCGCCTCAACGAAATCACTTTTAATTCGGCACTGATCAAAGAGATCCGTATGATCGCGCTGCTTAAACACGCACTCGACGAACAGGGTATCCAAAATTGCTATCAGCAGGCGCTGTTCCACCGTATTAGTGGTGAGCAGGCGCTCGAAGAGCTTTCAGTATCCAGTAAGTCAAATTCAGAGTGGCCCTTCTTATGTCACTTGTTTGAGCAAGGCAAAGCCGCCGCGGAACGCTGGCTAAGCGCAAACTTTGATGCTATTGGCGACTACTCCACGCTTGATATCGAAGCTGTCTATTTACACGAACAGTAGCCTGCCTATTTTTCAAAGCCAAAAGCACCAAGATGTTGCAAAGCGTATGCTGCATGCCCAGCCATGTAGCATGCTCAGTCAGAAGAGTGGTTCAAATAATCGTAAAACAAAATTAAACAACTGAATTTAAAAGATAAAAATACAGATGGCAAACTATCTGCATGTCTTGCCTACGTGGTTGTAGGCGTGGACCAGGCCCAACAGGGTACGAGTGCGTCGAACCTGCCCTTCAACGGTGAAGGCAAGTTCTCGTAAATTGCTTACGCAGCGCTCCACCTGAATGACGTTGCGTAACGATAAACTCGTTTGATGCCCCGTGAGGCCATCCCATGGATATACGCAACAAAGCTAACCGTATACGACTGTTCAATTTCTCCTCGCCGCAAATGCGCGCTTTCCATTTTTCATGGTTTGCATTCCATATCTGCTTTTTTGGCTGGTTCGGCATTGCGCCATTAATGGCCATTGTCCGCGAAGACCTCTCGCTAACCCAAACACAGATCGGCAATACCATCATTGCCTCGGTCGCGGTTACCGTGATCGTACGGCTTGTGATTGGCGTGCTTTGCGACCGCATTGGGCCGCGTAAAACCTATACCGGTCTGCTGATGTTAGGCGCCCTTCCAGTCATGGGTATCGGCTTAGCGAATAGCTTCGAAACCTTCCTACTGGCCCGTTTAGCGATTGGTGCTATCGGCGCCTCTTTCGTGATTACTCAGTACCATACCACCATGATGTTCGCGCCTAATGTGGTTGGCACCGCCAATGCCACCAGTGCAGGCTGGGGGAATCTTGGCGGCGGTACTACACAAATTCTGATGCCGCTAATCTTCTCCGGCCTGCTAATGCTGGGCGTGAACGAAGCTTTCGGCTGGCGCTTGGCCATGATGGTGCCAGGCGTTGTCATGTTCTTTACCGGCATCGGGTATTGGCTGT
Source organism: Halomonas sp. NPDC076908 (assembly GCF_050269715.1). Classification (NCBI taxonomy): domain Bacteria; kingdom Pseudomonadati; phylum Pseudomonadota; class Gammaproteobacteria; order Oceanospirillales; family Halomonadaceae; genus Halomonas; species Halomonas sp. NPDC076908. Next base: position 65,919 of record NZ_JBNNIW010000020.1, read on the forward strand.
TTACCCAAGATGCGCCAAATGGCAACTTTAGCGAGCTACGTGCCCGAGGCGAACTTCCTGAAGCAACGGGTGAAAATGGCGCAGGTCAAAGCTTTTTAGCGGCTGCTAAAGATATCCGTGTTTGGGCGCTGTTCGTGGTCTATGGCCTCTGCTTTGGTGTAGAGCTGACGATTAATAATATTGCCGCTATCTACTTCTTTGATAAGTTCGATTTAACGCTGGCCACGGCTGGCCTAATCGCTGGTTTATTCGGCCTAATGAATATTTTTGCCCGCACCTTGGGTGGCGTTTTTTCGGACCTTTTTGCCAAGCAAGGCGGCCTGAAGGGCCGGGTACGCTGGCTGTTTATCGCGTTGATTTGCGAAGGTCTTGCCCTAATAGCATTCTCGCAGATGCACGTATTAAGCCTCGCGATTGGCATCATGCTAGTGTTTAGTTTGTTTGTGCAGATGGCCGAAGGGGCCACCTATGGCGTTGTCCCGTTTATCAATAAAAAAGCGTTGGGGGCGGTGGCGGGCATTGTTGGTGCTGGCGGTAACGTTGGCGCCGTTGGCGCTGCATTTCTTTTCCGCAGTGAAAGCCTGAGCTATCAACAGGGGTTGTTCTATTTAGGTCTCACTGTGCTGGTACTGGCATCGTGTGTGTTGCTTGTGCGCTTTAGCGATGCCACCGAAGCCGAAGAGGCTGAGGCTTACCGCGATGCGGCGGGTGATGAAACAGGGGCAGGCGCCCTATCATTACGATAATCTTGCTCCCTTACGGCTTATAAACCGTCAGGGAGTCTTACTTTCAGGCGGCGAGTGCCCAAGGAATCTTTTATGTCTTCAGCACAGCAATTGCTCTTAACCGCCATTCGTTGCGATATTGATAACCTTACGCACCTAGCGACGACAGCCGATATTGTCGGTGACATTAGCCGCTTTATTCATATGCTGCAGCGTGAGCGAGGTGCTTCAACGATTTACCTTGTTTCTCGAGGACAGCGTTTCAAAACCCGCCGAGATACTTACCGCCAGCACAGCCAGCAAGCCGAAACGCTAATGCGCCAACGGCTCGAAGCACTTAGCCACGAGGCCCGCCCGCAGGCCGCCGCTCGCTTATTGCGGCGCATTGCGGCGGTTTGGCATGCCCTTGATGAGCTGGGGACCCTTCGTCAAGCAATTGATACCTTTGCCATCTCTTCCGATGCAGCTACTCAAGCATTTAACCAGCTCATCAGTGGATTACTAGCCATTGTTTTTGAGGCCGCCGACACGTCTGCTGACCCAGATATTACCCGCGCGTTGGTGGCCATTTTCCATTTAATGCAGGGCAAAGAGCTGGCTGGTCAAGAGCGCGCCTGTGGCGCGTTTGGTTTCACCCATGGTCACTTTGACGAAGCCCATTGTGCACTGCTGAATCAGCTCGTCAATGAGCAGCAACGCTGCTTTGACACTTTTACAGAGTTTGCTTCATCTGAAGCGCGGCAGGTGTGGGAAAACGAGCTATCGACGCGCACATTAGCGGGTATTTGTCATCTCCGCGATATCGCCTGCCAGCGCACGCACGCGGTGAAAAACCAGGCTACTGACACACCGAATACGCTTGGAGAAACCTGGTATGAACTCACTACGCTACGTATTGATACGATCAAAACGGTGGAGGATGCGTTGATAGCGCAGCTAAGTGCGCTTTGCCACCGAAAAATTACCCAGGCAGTGAATGGCCTGGAAAAAGCCAAAGAGGCACCCAACCGCTATACACCAGCTCCCTGTGAGCAGTTACTTGCGTTTAATGGCTCTCAACCATTAGGCGATTTAACGGCTAGCGCGCTGACGTCGCCTTTAGGGCGTTCATTAATTGAGCTTACCCAGGCCCAGGCAGGCCGCCTGCAAGGACTCAGTGATGAATTAGAAAATACCCGTAAAGCCCTGCGTGAACGCAAGCTGATCGAGCGCGCCAAGGGATTGATCATGGCCCATCAGGACATGAGCGAAGAAGAGGCCTACCGTTTTTTGCGCAAAACCTCGATGGATCAGAGTAAAAGCATGGCGGATATGGCCCAAGCCATTCTTGATCTCTCGACTATGTTGAAACGTAAAGAAAAAGGCTTATAACGCGCAAGTTTGCAAGATAGTCACGCATTGACCATGCTGAAAGCTTCTCAGGCTAACGACTCAGCAAGGAGCGCAACTATGCGTAAAGGTGTGTTATTGATTACCGGCGCATCCAGTGGCATCGGCGCAGCCACCGCAAGAGCGGCCTCCCGGGAAGGCTACAAACTGGTACTCGCTGCCCGCTCTGTGGATAAACTTACTGCTCTGGCCCAAGAACTAGGGCCGGAAAACGTCCTGACTTGCGAGCTGGATGTAACGAATAGAGAGCAACAACTCTCTATGGTCGAACAAGCGATTGAAACCTTTGGTCGCCTGGATGCGGTCTTTGCTAATGCTGGCCGGGGAGGTTCACCGGGTGGTTTCAGTGAAGCTGATCCAGACGCATGGCGTGAAATGATTCTTACCAATATCTATGGCGTTGGGCTCACCTTACAGGCTTGCTTACCTCAGCTTAAGCGCAGCAAAGGCCATGTGCTATTAACCGGCTCCGCAGCGGGGCGTACGACTATTCCTGGCTCGATGTATAGCGCTACAAAATGGGCAGTCACCGGCATTGGCTATAACTTGCGTGAAGAGTTACGCGGCACCGGTATGCGCGTCACGCTGATTGAACCCGGCATGGTAGACACGCCATTTTTTGATGAACCGCCTGAACATGCCTTAGCAGATCGCGATATCGCCAATGCGGTGGTTTACGCCCTCTCACAACCCGCCCATGTCGATGTGAATGAAATACTTATTCGCCCTACCCCGCCGCTTGAGTAAATGTTAATCGTACCGCGAGCCACCACTCGCATACTCCACACCTTGCAATTCATCGGCAGTGACCGCATAACGTCTAATTACCAAGCGCGCTAAGTAGTTTACTATTGAGCGCGCCCACGCTGTTTATTTTGCAGGTGAACCATGAGCCAACTCGCTTCCACGGCGCTTTCCGTCCTTGATCTGGCGCCTATTCGCCAGGGCGGCAGTGCCGCTGAGACCTTCCGCGACAGTGTTGCACTAGCGCAGTTAACCGAGCGACTCGGCTATACCCGTTACTGGCTAGCCGAGCACCACAATATTGCTGGCATCGCCAGCGCGGCCACTGCCGTACTGATTGGTCACGTGGCCGGGCAAACCTCCACCATCCGCGTGGGCAGCGGTGGCATTATGCTGCCTAACCACCCCCCGCTGGTCATTGCTGAGCAGTTCGGCACGCTTGAGACGCTCTATCCTGATCGTATTGATTTGGGCCTGGGCCGCGCACCCGGTTCGGATGGCGCGACCATGCAAGCTATGCGTCGCAACGCCCATGCAGGCGTCGATGATTTTCCGCAACTGCTTAATGAGCTACGCAGCTATTTAGCCGATGCAGCCCCCCAGCAGCGTGTAAAAGCGGTCCCAGGTCAAGGCACCCATGTTCCCATCTGGCTGTTGGGCTCCAGCGGCTATAGTGCTCAATTAGCGGCTAAATTGGGCCTACCCTTCGCGTTCGCGGCTCAATTTGCGCCGGGCTATCTGTTTGAAGCGCTACGCTTATATCGTGACAACTTCAGCCCTTCTGAACACCTTGATAAGCCTCATGCTATGGTCGGCTTACCCGTAATAGCCGCTGAAAGCGATGCCATGGCGCACTACTTGGCGACCACCGCGCAGCAGAAGTTTCTTAATCTTATTCGTGGCAAACCCACCCAGTCACAGCCACCGGTTGAGCAGTTGGACTGGTCGCCGGTTGAACAGGCACAGGTCAGCCAGTTTTTAGGTGCGGCGATTATTGGCGGTCCAGAAACAGTTAAAGCTGAGCTGGAAGAGTTCCAGGCGCGTACCGGCGCAGATGAGCTGATGATCAATAGCGATTTCTATAACCATGCCGACCGTATGCGTAGCTACGAAATCGTTGCCGAGGCCGCTCGGTGAGTGCTCAGTTAGACACGCAGGGCACGCTTTGGGGCTTTAAGCGAATGGTGCCGCTTTCACTGTTCGTGATCGCGTTTGGCCTCGCTTTCGGCGTTGCCGCTATTCAGCGAGGTCTGACGGGTTTTGAAGCGTTGCTGATGAGCGGATTGGTATTTGCGGGCGCAGCACAGTTTGCCTCATTGGAACTATGGGGCCCTACTATTCCCCTGGTGGCGTTAATAGCGACAACGTTTGCAATTAATGCCCGCCACTTACTAATGGGGGCCGCGCTCTACCCTTGGGTACGCCACCTTCCTACCGGGCAGCGCTACGCTTGCCTGGGTTTAATGAGTGATTCCAACTGGGCAATGGCGGCAGCAGATTACCGACGCGGTGAAACCAACGTTGGCATGTTAGTCGGCGGCGGCATTGCATTGTGGCTCGCTTGGATGCTGGGCACCCTGCTTGGCGTAGTGTTTGGCAGCGGCATCAGTGAGCCTGAGCGCTTCGGGCTGGACGTGATCATGGGCTGCTTTCTGCTCGCCATGTTAGTGGGCGGCAAACCGCAGCTCTCGATGTTAATTCCCTGGAGCGTGGCCGCCGTAGCCGCACTATTGGCGATCTATTTCTTACCAGCTAATGCCCATGTCATTGTTGGCGCGCTGGCGGGCGGTATTGCAGGGCTATGTTTGCCCGTTGCAACACCTAAGGCGGCGTCATGAACCTACCGCTGACACCAGCCACCGCGCTATTGGCGATTTTAGTGATGGCGCTAGTGACTTATATCACCCGCGCGGGCGGCGTTATGGTGATGTCACGGGTGCCCATCGGCCCGAAAGTAGAACGATTTATCAATGCCATGGCGGGGTCGGTGCTGGTCGCCGTCATCTTACCACTGGCCGTTCAGGGTGATTGGGGCGCGCGTCTTGCCTTGGTCGCCACACTAATGGTGATGCTCACTACCCACAAACCGCTTATCGCAATTACCGCGGGCATGGCCACCGCTGCATTCTGGCGCTTGATATAAATTACTCGCTTTTTACCGTTAACTGACCGTTGCCATTAATTAAAGACTATTGATTAACGACTGTCGCAGGAACCTCGCTGATGACGACACTGACCTTCACCCCAATCACGGAAGATGACTTCGCCTCCTTCTGGCCAACGTTTCAATCCATTGTGCAAGCGCAAGAAACCTATGCGATTGATCCAGATATCAGCTATGAAGCTGCCCAGCAGCTATGGTGTAAAGCGCCCAAAGCTAGCTTGGTGGTTAAAGATGAAAGCGCCCAGATCCTAGGGACTTACTACTTAAAAGCCAACGCGGCTGGCCCCGGTAACCATGTATGCAACTGTGGTTATATGGTGACCCCCGCCGCACGTGGAAAAGGCGTAGCGCGCGCCATGTGCGAGCATTCACAGCAGCAGGCTCGGGAGATGGGATTTCTTGCCATGCAGTTCAATGCCGTAGTGGCGACCAATAACATCGCCGTTGCGTTATGGCAAAAGCTAGGATTTAACATTGTAGGCACTGTCCCCAACGCATTTCGACACGCACGCCTTGGCCTTGTAAATACTTACGTTATGTATAAAGCGTTATAGCAGCGTTTACGCGTAGCGCGTGATCATCAGCCTATAGAGATCACTCAGCGATTAATGTCAAAGCAACGCTGGAGCCGCTGCTCAGCAACGTCACTGCCCATGGCCGTTAATTTAGCAATATTGCGTTCTGGGATAACCTCGGTGTCACCATAAAACTCGATCGCCTTTTCTACGCTCTCTTCACGAAGCAGATGCACCATCGAATAGGGAGAGCGGTTGGTATAATTAGATGCATCATCGGGTTCGGCGTCTTCAAAACAGTAGTCGGGGTGAAAAGTCGCTAACTGATAAATGCCTTCATACCCCTGGTCAACTAAAATGCTTTCGGCCAGCTCAACAAAGTCCAGGTAATGGTCAAAGCTTTTAAATAGCGTTGGAAACACCAGCAGCGTGGTTTCGGTTTCAGGATGCTCGTCTAACCACTGCACCTCCACCATCAACTCCTCAAGTGCCACTTCTATTTTTTTAGAGCGCACCACCTCCACACGAATAGATTCACGCTCCAATTCCCGCTGCGCAAACGGACAAATATTCTCCGCCACGATGAAGGTGCGCACCCAGTTTAGGGTTTGTACTACTATTTCGTTATCTGTGTTCATAGCACCCTCTTGCTCAGTAAGCCGGTCACGACTGTCATATTATCTGCGCAGCAGTTTACACACTGCCTACGTACACTGCCTACGTACTATGTCGTTATTGCTTTACTGCTAAGCGGCAATTTCTCCTCCTAAGCATGTTCTTGATAACGCTTTAAAGCGACATCGTAGGATTTATGAATATGGTCATCTAACAATGCCCGAGCGGCCTTAGCATCTCGCTGCAGCGCAAGCTCAACCAACTGATGGTGTTGATCATCAAGTTCTTGTCGAATGGTCGGCATTTTCGGCCCCAACCGGCGGTAGCGATCAAATTGGTCATGCAGTTGCTCAATAAAACGCAAAAGCCATACTGAGCCACAGGGAGCGACTAACGTACGGTGAAATTGAGTATGGAGATGCTCCCACTCGTCACCTTTATCTAGGGTGATATCAGCACGTTTCAGGCGGTGCGCGGCTGCCAATAAATCGGCTTCCCAAAGTGAATCACCGTGGGTAATTGCCCGCTCAAGTGCCATGCCTTCCATCTCAAGGCGCATATGCGCGATGTCATCCAGCTCTTCCCGTGAAAGCTTTGGCACCCGAAAGCCGCGCTGATTCTCTTGAATTAATAACCCATAGGCTGCCAACTTATTGAGCGCTTCACGCAGCGGACTCAACCCTACTTGGTAGCGCTCTTTGAGTGCATTGATAGCGAGTTTCTCTCCCGCAACAAAGCTGCCACCCACGAGATCTTTGCGCAGATGATCAAACACCCGGCTTGATGCAGTACCTGCTGGGCCTACTGGGGTTGCTGACTTAGGTAAAGAATTATTCATGACGATGTCCTTTATTCATCTCTGATCTCGCTGTCGATTCTTTTTTTCACTGTTGACGTCGGATCGGGCACTACCTATATTCTATTTTAGACAAGATAATCGATTTTTTAACCTACAAACGATAAATAAGGCTCTGGTATGATGTTCACCTCTTCATTGGTTTTGCTGGGCTCCCGTTCATGAAAGCTCAGGTCGTGAAAAAACGCGGCGTCTCATGGCAGCTATTTTGGGCATTTTTCCGCGTCGGTATCTTTGGGTTTGGTGGCGGTCCCTCAATGATTCCATTAGTGCGTGCAGAGGTGGTCACCCGTCATCATTGGCTAACCGATGAAGAGTTTGCTGACGTTTTGGCCATCGGCAATACCCTTCCAGGTCCTATCGCCACCAAAATGCCCGGCTATATAGGTTACCGCGTTGGAGGAGTGACCGGCTGTATCGCCTCCGTTATCGCGGTCATTTTCCCCATGATTGTGGCGATGATTATCATGTTAGGCATTTTTAGCCGATACCGCGATGTGGCGTGGATTCGTGGTATGGGTCAAGCCGTTGTGCCGGTGGTGATGATCATGATGGCGCAACTCACCTGGGACTTTTTTGACAAATCCCAAGCGGCTCTTGGCTGGGTGGTGAGCGCGGTGATGGCCATTGTCGCTTCCGGACTCATCTATTGGCTCGGCCTGCACCCTGGCTGGGTAATTGGTGCCATCCTGCTTGCCGCCCTGCTCCGCCCCTCTGGCACTAAACCCCCAGGCACTAAACCCTCGGACACTAAAAAAGCGCAGGGGACAGCATGATTTATTGGGAGCTCTTCTTAGCGTTTTTTATTCCTAATATTATTGGCTATGGCGGTGGTCCAGCGATAATTCCACTCATAGAAGCCGAAGTTGTAGGCCGCTATGGCTGGATGACCTCCCAGGCCTTTGCTGAAACATTAGCGCTAGGCAATGCACTACCGAGCCCAATCGCTACCAAAATGGCCGGGTACGTTGGCTATGAAGTGGCTGGCATTAGTGGTGCCTTTATCGCCGTGGCAGCCACCGTCATACCGTCCCTATTACTTATGCTCGGTGCGCTAGGGCTGTTGTACCGCCACCGCGACTCTCCCCGAGTGAAGCGCATGAGTCAATGGGTTCGCCCGGTTATTGCCATGATGATGGCGTGGTTAACCTTGGGTTTTCTACTCGAAAGCCTCAACACCAGCGGGGCTATTCATACGCTGATAATCGCAGCCGTTGCCGCCATCGCACTAATTCGCTTCAAAACGCACCCTGCATTTGTGGTAATGGGTGCCTTGATTTATGGAGGACTATTTCTCGGCTAACACTCACTGACACACGATCGCAATAAAAGGCGATTGTGTTGGACAACAAGAACCCGATAACGGGACCACGCGCTCACCACCCCGCTGCAGTATTGGCGGCATCCCACAACACCCCCCCCTAAACTATAAAGGTGTAGAAGAATGACGCGTTCAAAATTTACTCTGAGTACTCGCACTTTAAGTGCTACCCTCGCAGCCATCGGACTTGCGTCTGGCATGGCAATGACGACCGCCGCTCAAGCTGACTATCCTGAGCAGGATCTCCGCTTGATCATCCCTTACGGCCCTGGCGGCGCAACCGATATTCTCTTTCGGCTAATCTCACAGGAAGCTGAAAAGACCCTCGGTGAATCCATCGTTCCCGTCAATATGGCAGGCGCTGGAGCAACCCTAGGTTCACGCAATGTGAAAGATGCTGACCCCGATGGCTACACGCTGCTTGGTAGCCACGACACAATTGCGCTTTCCAAGCTAGCGGGCACCGTTGACTACTCATTTGATGCCTTTGAGCCGGTTGCCCTACTCACCCAAACCATCAACATTCCGACTTCTCACGTCAATCATGAAGTACAAAGCGCTGATGAGATCGCTGACTATGTTCGCGAAAATCCGGGCCAAGTTCGCTTCAGCATGATCCCCAGTTCAACCGACCACTTCTTCTGGGCACAGTTCTTCCAGGAAGCGGGCATTGATATGGCGGATGTGCGCCTAGTGGGTTACCCGGACACTGGCGAACAGGTGTCAGCCTTAATGGCAGAAGAGATCGATTTCGCCATGTTTAATCTGCCTTCTGGTGGTGCCTTCTTTGAAGATGGCACCTTCCGCGCCCTGGGTATCGCTCACCCGGAGCGCCTGGAAAGCATGCCTGATGTGCCCACTCTGCGTGAGTTAGGCATCGAAATGGATCACTCCACCAGCCGCGGCATTTTTGCCCCTAAGGGCACTCCACGAGATGTCCTAGATACGCTTGCTGATGCTTATGGCCAAGCGTTGGAGAATGAACAAGTGCAGAGCCGTATCGAAAATGAGTTTGGCTCAGTCGTGAGATTCTTAGCGGGAGAAGATTACCAAGCATTCTTGGATGAAAACGAAGCCGCCCTATCCGCCGCTGCCGAAAACATCGATTTCCAGAACTAAGAATGCTTCCTCCAGCCCACTATTGTGGGCTGGAGGTGCCCGGAGACACCTTTAATGCTAACGCTAACTAAAGACCGCGCCCTGGCGCTGGCGCTGCTCCTCATTGTGGCGGTCATGTGGATAGAGTCGGGTGATATTCGCCCGCCTACCAGTTGGCAACCGTATGGATCAGCACTTTTCCCACGCATATTGTTGGTAGTCATCGGATTGCTATCGCTGATGATCTTAGTACGTTCACTGCTGGTTAAGGTCCCTGAGCGGGCTGGCGCAAAACAGCTCATTACTGAGTGGTTTCAGAATAGGCGCATTATCCTCGCGCTATTTCTACTGTTTGGACTTTATGCCGCTTTACTCCCAGTAGTGGGCTACATCGCAGCCACTATAGGCTTCTTGGTCGCCTCACTTGCACTGCTGATGGGCGTCAACACACAGCGCAAGTGGATTATTAATCTGACCCTCAGTTTTGCGCTGACGATCGTCATCTATGTGATTTTCCGACATGGCCTGAATATCTGGCTGCCCTAACCTGTGGAGTAAATAATGACTAATTGTAACTATTCAGGTGGCTGCGGATGGGATATCGCCAACCAGCTGATTTTTCTGGCATAGTGTGCCTAATCCTTCGGCATATCTATGCGGTGAT
>NZ_JBNNIW010000021.1:0-73749 GCF_050269715.1 Halomonas sp. NPDC076908
CATGGCACTGTCTGGGTGAATGGCGGTAATGGCTATATTGCCATGCAGGTCAGTGGGTTAGAAGTGCTTCCGGGGGCCGGTCTCACGGATTCAGGATTCATTATATGAGTTGGTCGAGCAAGAATTAAACCCTGGTGTTTCCAGAAATGGGTTCGGATTGTCAGTTCAAGAACTTTACCGAGTTGAGAAAATTCATTGTGAGGCCATAGAAATACAAAACAAAATAATAGAAAAATTAGATTTTGTCAGGGGAGAAGGAGAAGTATTAAAGGGCCTTTTTAATCATTCTATAGATGCTTTTAATGCCTATCATGAAGCTGAGACGAACTTCAGGCTTGAATTGCATGGACTATTGTCATCCTCCGCTATGCGCAACATAGAGTCAGAAGTTACTGAGGCTAATTGGCGTTTTAGGAGTAATTATCTTAATGAGCTTGATGAGCACGTAGACTTTTATGCGGGCCCCTGTGAGTCCTGAAGCAGTTACTCCCTTTTTGACAAGAAATGGTATATTTAAGGGTATACTGCATCTCTATAAAATTATTTTTATTTTTTAAAAACAAATACTTATTAGGTTGGTGATGCTCCTGCCAGGGACGCCAACGGTCAATACGAACCTTCTAACTCTCTAGCAACCCCCATTTGAACCCCATCCCACCATCGCAATAGGTGCCCTAGGCAACTATTTGCCTACCTAGATGCATAATAACTACGCGTTCCCACATTGCTCCCCCATACTGCGCAGACAAATAATAATTAAAAGGAAAGCCCGTGCTGATCAAAGCAATGATGTTGATGCTGGCGCTATGTTTCACGAGTGTGGCCAGTGCTGAGCAACCGCCGGATGTGATCGATGAGTGGGTGACCCAAGCCGAGCTTATTGTCAGCGGTGAGTCCGTGGCGTGTGAACTGGCGTTCGATGCGATCCCCGAGGAGCTTTTACTGGCTCAAGGTGGATGCTGTCGTACGTGCTCCAAAGGGAAAGCCTGCGGTGACTCATGTATTAGCCGTAACTACACCTGCCATAAACCCAGGGGGTGCGCTTGTGATGGGTAGAGAAAAGGGTGGAGAGAAGGGCTGCAGCTTTATCTTTGAGTAGAGGTTAATCTAGCGAACATGCTTGGTGTTATCTGCTGTTTTGTTTGCCAGCATCCGCTATGGTCTTCGCCTGTCCACCTCTTGGCTGTTAATTGAAAAAGGATCTATCCATGCTTTTCGCAAAGCGCGTTGCCATCAAAACGCTAATTGTTGTGTTGGCGTTGCTTCCGACGATGTTGCTACCGACTATGGTGTTGGCTCAGGACGCCCACATTGGTAGCGTGCGCACTGAGTTCAGGATGCTAGGCCCTAACAATACTATTGAGGTGGAGCGTTTCGATGACCCTAAGGTTCAGGGCATCTCTTGCTATATTTCTTACTCACAGATTGGCGGGCTCTCCGGGGCGGTGGGGTTAGCGGAAGAGGCCAGTGAAGCAAGCGTCGCTTGTCGGCAGACGGGCGAAATTGTCTTTGACGCCGATGAGATCGAGCAGCAAGAGGTGGTTTTTTCACAGCGGCGTTCGGCGCTGTTTAAGAATATGCGAGTAGTGCGCATGCATGATTTGGAAACACAAACCTTCGTGTACATGTCATACAGCGCCAAATTGGTAGATGGCTCGCCTAAGAATGCGATTACGGCCGTCCATTACGGCGACCTTTAATCTAAACATTAGCCCGCAGCGAAAAGCTGAGGGCTAATGGTGTTAGGCATTTGGTGAGCTTAACGAGGATTGGCCAGTACTTGCGCCCAGTAGGATGAGTAGCGTGATTCGGTGCTATTGGGCTTGGCATTCGCCATGCCCATCTCGGTGAAAGCGTCACTCATAATATTGCCACAATGGCCGGGGCTCTCTAGCCACCCTTCAACAGCAGCTGCGCTAGAGGAGTGGCCAGCGGCGATATTCTCGCCTACCGCTTGCCATCGATAGCCAGTGTCGCTGACCCGGTGCTGGATCTCATTACCGTCGGGGCCGGTATGACTAAAATAGTCGTTCTCGGCCATGTCTTTGACGTGCATCTCAGCAGCCGCTTCAAGCTTGCAGTTCCAGGCTAGCGGCTCTGCCGCCGCAAAGTGTTGGCTTCCACACTGTCGCTCTTGGCTACGGGCCTCGTTGATCTGTGCAAGCATTTCGCGCTTCTGATCGGTGAGTTCGCATTCGCCCTGAAGACTTGCCGAGTCACTCTGTGTCTCATCACTTGCCCATGAGCTACTTGCGCCCATGAGCATGCCTATCAATAGAATGGTAAGCAACGAAATGGTAAGCAACGGAGTGGCAAGCGCCCAGGGAGCCGGGCGCATGCCTCTGGTGTCAGCCACCAAATTTTTCATTCTCACCTAAATTGGGCGTGGCATCTTTCTTAAGATTCGCCTTGGCAATCTCATAAAGCTGGTACGCTTTGCTCTCCTCGGACTTCCAGTGTTCGCCCATTTCAACCTTGATTTCCAGCAATGCAACGTCTGGGTCATCTTTGCCTTCAGGGAACCAAGCGCCAACAAAGGAGTTCCAGTATTTATCAATCAGCTCGCGGTTATCGGTCAGGTTGGCCTTGCCAGAAAGGGAAACGTAAACACCATCTTCTTGATCGGAGAAGCTAAGGCACACATCGTGATCGCTCTTTGCCTCAAATACCTTTTCGGCACTGCGACGGGTGAAGAACCACAATGTGCCGTCGTACTCTTCCTGTACTAGATGCATCGGGCGAGCCCGGGGCGTGTCGTGATCCAGGGTCACCAACATGCCGACTTTAATATCTTTGATCATCTTCCAGATCTTCTGCTTATGTTCTGGGCTGGACATAATTTCACTTTCCTTATGAAATGGGTTTTCTAGATGAACACAGTTAGCTTTGTGTACATGACCTGTATAAGGCTAGCTGTCATTTTCGATAACAGCAAATCGAGTGATCTGCATCTCGTCTTTAATCCAAGGGCTGCATTAGTGCTTCTAGCTCATCTGCGCGATCAGTCGTTTCAGTCAGTACGCAGGAGTTGGCACTCACCCGCGCCAAGGTGCCGCCTTCTGGGTCGGCATAAAAATCACAGTTAGCGTCTTTATATGCAATCCATGCACGCTGGGCGGTTAGCAGTTGTTCTTGGCGACCGTCACTCAACTGGTTGCGCAGTTTCTGATAGTTGTCGTTGAGACGCTGATCTTCGCGCTCAAACTCTTCACTAATGCATGCCACTATATCGGCCGTGCTAACGGCGTTTTCCATACAGACTTCGTGAGATTGCTGGGATTCTTCGCTATAAGCGATAGCACTCACCAGTAGGGTAGCGCTTAGCAGGCAGTGCGGAAGTAGGGAGTGTTTCATAAGGCTCTTTCTCACATTCGGGGCTGACACTAAGCCGACACCAGGTTGGTGGGATTGGCAACTTTGCCAATGTTCTACGAGTATGTAGGGTAGCCGATAAATGGCTAGCGACGCAGGGAGAGCACAATGTTGGTATATATTGGTAACGGTTATCGCTACTTAGCAATCCCCGCTGTACTTCTGCTCGTCGGTTGTGCCAGCAGTGGCGGAGGCCCAGATTCTCAAAATCAGATGACCCAATATGCCGCTGAATATTGCAGGAGCTTAGGCGGGGAGAATGAAATTCGTGAAAGTAGATTAGGCACTGGCAGATACTGTCGCTTGCCCGATGGGCGGGTCGAAAATGAGTGGCAGCTCTATCGCTCAGAACGTCTCTATAATCAGTAGCGCTGCTTGAGCGCTCTTCGCCGTTTAACGCTTAATACTGCTACTACCAAGCTACATGCTAAAGCTGGCAACACCACATCAAGAACTGAGTCGAGGGTCCAGCCGCGCCAAACGCCTTCGAATATGCCTACGGGGAGTGTTTCTCCCCACTCCCAGCCTCGCTGAATACCTAGCCTATATTCGTGCTGAGCGATCTCGCGCCCCATTAGCAACGCAACGGCGATAGAGCCTGCTACGCTAGCGGAGGCCAATGGCAGTAATGCGCCCTGAATGATTAGCGCAATAATGACATGCTCTAAATGGGTAATATTCAAGTGCATGCTCCATCATGATGACAAATTTTTTTCTAGATTACTGGTCTCGGCAGGCTAACACGCTATGGTAGAAGCGCTTCCACATTCTACATTTTGACCTTTAGGCAGTGCTATGCGTCTTAGTTACCAGGGCCCTTTGCCAGAAATGGTGGGGTTTTTACTGTTGCCGCAGTTTTCCATGATGGCGTTTTTCGCGGCGGTTGAACCGTTGCGGATTGCAAATCGTATTGCTAATCGCCCGCTGTTTGACTGGATCTTGATTAGCGCGGATGGCGAGCCAGTGACGGCGTCCAACGGTATGACGCTAATGGCTGATCACTCAACGGCGGATCTTCACCATCTGCCCTCGCTGGCGGTATGCAGTGGCTTTACTCCAGAGGCGCATCTTACCCGGCCGTTAATGGCCTGGCTGCATCAGTTAGATCAGGCGGGTTGCTGTTTGGGAGGCATTGATACCGGGGCATTTCTGCTCGCTGCCACCGGGTTATTAAAGCACGAGCGGGTTGCGCTGCACTGGGAGAGTCTGCCCGCCTTTCGTGAGCGCTTTCCGGGCATTGATACTACCGATGAGCTTTATGAGTTAGGCGAGCGGCGCTTCTCCTGCGCGGGCGGGGCGGCGGCGATGGATATGGCGCTGGAAGTGATCGCTCGGCGACATGGGGATAAGCTGGCCATTGATGTCTCTGAGCAGCTTATTCATGACCGTATTCGCACCCGCAGTGACCAGCAGCGTATGGCACTGGTCAAACGTTTGGGTAGCCACAATCGGCGCGTGATTGAGGCGGTGGCGTTGATGGAGCAGAACCTTGAAGAGCCGCTTACGCTTGAAGAGGTGGCGAGTCGTATCAATGTGTCGGTCCGCCAGTTACAGCGTTTGTTCGAGCAGGAGTTATCGGCAACACCACGCCAGTGGTACTTACAGCTACGCCTTAAGCGAGCCAGGCGATTGCTGGCAGAGACTGATTTAGCCGTATTGGCGGTGGGCATTGCCTGTGGATTTAGTTCGTCATCAAGCTTTGCACGTGCGTTTCGCGGCTATTATGGTTACTCGCCTCGGGCGGTGCGTTCTTTATCTACCATTAAGGACCTTTAAAGCCAAAATGGCGCTTTGTGCATAGTAAGAGTCGCTTCATACCTAGTTGTCGGTCAGCAGCGGCGCATACTCATTGAACCCAATTAATAAAAGGTTCAGCAAAATGTCTATCACTACCAAGTCGTTGTCGCTTAAAGCGGGTTTTTTGCTCTCTGCATTTGTTGCTGCACCTGCCATGGCAGAGCTGGATGAGCTGCGCTTTGGCGTGCCGCCCTGGCCTGGGGTCACGGTTAAATCTGAAGTGGCTGCTCAGTTACTTGAGACAATGGGGTACAAAACCCGCCAGCAAGACTTAGCCGTGAGCGTCATCCTGGCAGGCCTATCGCGTAACGACCTGGAAATCTATTTAGGTGGCTGGTATCCCGTTCAGACCGATATGGTCGAACCGTTGGTGGCCGAAGGAAAAGTAGAAAAAGTAGCTTCCAATATCCGCGGTGCTAATTCCGGGCTCGTGGTTCCCCAATATGTTTACGATGCAGGCGTCACCACGGTGGCGGAGTTGGCTGAGCATCGTGATCGTTTCGATGGTGAAATTCAGGGCATCGAGGCAGGCACCGGCATTAATGATGCAATTCTCAACGCCATTGCTAACGACCTGGCGGGGCTCGGAGATTGGCAGCTTCGTGAAAGCTCCACCTCGGTCATGTTGGCTCAGGCAGAGCAAAAAATGGCCGATGAGGAGTGGGTGACCTTTGTTGGTTGGGAGCCTCACTGGATGAACGTGAGTTTCGATTTGGCCTATCTAGCCGATAGCGATGACTCGGGCATTGCCGCTATAGAAAGCACTGTGTGGACCATTACGCCAGCGAGCCTGGCTGACGAGGCCCCCCAGGTTCATCGCTTCTTGTCACAATACGTGATTGATATTGAAGACCAGAACGAATGGGTGCATGAGTACAGCTATGAAGATCGCCCGGCGGATGAAGTGGCCCATGAGTGGATAGGTAATAATCTAGACACCGTGGCTGAGTGGCTCGACGGTGTCGAAACCCGCGATGGCGAATCCGCGATTGAGCAGGTGCGAGCCAGCTATGATTCTTAAAAACATGATTCTTAAAAAACATGACTCTTAACAACACGGCTCTTAAAGCCTAGTTTTAATTTGACTCTAAGCGGCGCCTTATCGATTAAGGCGCTGTTTTAGTGTGTGGCAAAAGTCCTGCCAAGCGGCTTCCATGTTGGGTAGCTGCGCGTGGGCGTGAAGGGCGGCGTGAACCATATTTGGGGCACAGCGATAGCCAATTGATGTGCCTGCTTTCTGCCAGTGAGCTACCGCTATCTCAATGGGGCGCGTTAATGGATCCCGCTCTACAGTGAGTATTTCCATGCTGGATGAGGGAGGTATGCAATCACGCTGCGTGGCGTTGATCTCGGGACAGAGGTGGCGAATGCTGAGCACATCGTTGCGCGACAGCAGTGGGGCATCTTCTCCCAGATATTCATGGGATAGCTCGCCAACGGGTGGATAGATCAAGCCCAACGGGGGCGCTTCGCTCAACGGGTGGGCAAGGTCGATAGCTAATCTTCCACCCGCGCTGTCACCCACTATCCCCATAGGTTTAATCGCTTCTAACACCGCTCGGCAGTCAGCCAGCATGGCGGGGTAAGCTACCTCTGGTGCAAGCCGGTAGTTAACGCTTACCACCTCACGTTCAAGCCGCTGGGCCAAGCTGGCGGCGGGGCCGTGGTGGCTCTCGTTGGAACCGCTGGTAAAACCGCCGCCATGTATAAACAGTATGCGGCCGGGCATTTTTTGCTGGGGGATAAAGCAGCGCACGCTAATGCCATTGATAGTGCCATTTTCGACCCGCATTCCTGCCGGGTCGTGTGGTGCGAACGTGCGGCAGAGCTTGTCGTAGGCGCGCCGTGCTTGAGGCAAGGGCAGTCCTTCCATGGCGGTCAGCCCTGCTTTAAAGCGCTGAATAAAGGCGTCTACATACATTGCTGTTGTTGCCCTTAGCGCCGTATAGCGATGGTTCGGCCAGCAAGCTCAGACCACGCATCGCTATCAACCTGGGGTAGCGCTGCCACCGCGCTAGCAATTGCTTCAGGGAATGGGCCTGGGCGGCCAGACGCTTTTTCAATACCCATAAGCATCTGTTCGCTGGTTGCCAGTAGGTTGCTCTCTTCATCCAACATGGCGAAAAACACGTGCAGACGTTTTGCATCGCTATCGAGCAGGGTTAAATCCACGTTTAACGACTGCCCTTGGTGCGCCTCGCGGCGATAGCAGAGGTGAGTTTCCAGCGTATAAATCGTATAGCCGTGTTGTTCACGACCTGCGTCATCCAGCCCGATATGTTCAATAAGGGCATCACAGGCTTGAGAAAAGACGCGGGCGTACTCCGCGTCGTTCATGTGCCCGTTGTAGTCGACCCACTCAGGAGCCACCTGGGTTTCATGGATAATCATTAGATGCGTCCCTTAAGGCCTTCGGCTTCCGGCCAATATTTTTGTACTACCTCAAGTAGCTCGACTAAAAAGTCATCACGGCGCCGGTCCAGCGTCGCGACCGACCGCCCCGCAGCTTGATGCTCACACCCCTCGACGACTTTATCAATCAATTCGTCGGTAAGTTCCGGGGCTTCCAGCTTGGTCCAGGGAAGTTTTAACGCCGGGCCAAACTGTTCCAGCATATGGCGCATGCCAGGCTCGCCGCCCGCTAAGTGGAAGGTTAAGAAGGTGCCCATTAATGGCCAGCGTAAGCCGCAGCCATAAACCACCGCCGCGTCGATCTCTTCAGTAGTCGCCACGCCATCATTGACCAAATGCAGGGCTTCCCGCCATAACGCTTCCATCAAGCGGTCGGCGATATGACCCTCTATTTCACGGCGCACCACTAGTGGCCGCATGGCGAGCGATTGATACAGCTCTTGAGCGCTGGCAATTTGCGAGGGTTGGGTGGCCTCTCCGCCAACCAGTTCTACCAATGGCAGTAAATAAACCGGATTGAAGGGATGAGCGACGATCACGCGCCCAGCTGATTGTTGGCACTGCTGCTGCAGGTCGGTGGGCTTAAAGCCAGAGGTTGACGAGCCAATGATGACATTCGGTGCAGCCGCGGCATCAATGGTGGCTAAGATCTGTTGTTTAAGCTCAAGGCGCTCAGGCACATTCTCCTGAACCAGATCGGCGTCGCTCACCGCCTCATCTATGGTGGCCACAAACAATAGTCGTTCAGGGCTGGCATCGGGCGCTAGGCCGAGCTGAGTTAACGAGGGCCAGGCGTTTTCGATAAACGCGCGGGTGCGTGCTGGCGCTTCAGGTGCGGGGTCGAAGGCGACCACATCCCAGCCTTGGGCGAGGGCGCGAGCAATCCAGCCGTTGCCAATCACGCCGGTACCAATCACGGCTAAGCGGCTCATATGTCACCTCCTGCCGGGTTACGCAGGTTGAGATGGGCGCGGGTTTCAGCGGGGGTCATTACTCGGGCGCCGAGATTCTCGATAATGGTTGAGGCTTTTTCGACCAGTTGGCCGTTATTGGCCAACACGCCTTTCTCTAAAAACAGATTATCTTCCAAGCCAACACGGGCGTGGCCACCCAGCAGCACTGCTTGAGCAACCATGGGCATTTGATGGCGACCAATGCCGAAGGCCGCCCAGTTAGCGTTGGCAGGTAATTTGTTGCGCATCGCCAGCATGGTTTCGGTATCGGCTTCGGCGCCCCAGGGAATGCCCAGGCAGAGTTGATAGAGTGGGTCTCCGTCGATAAGGCCCTCTTGCTGAAGCTGGCGGGCAAACCAGACATGGCCTAGATCGAAGCACTCCAGTTCTGGCTTAACGCCCGCGGCTTGCACCAGGCGGGCGTGCTCGCGCAGCCAATCTGCAGGGTTCACGTAGACCATATCGCCAAAATTGAGGCTGCCGCAGTCCAGAGTGCAAAGCTCGGGAAGCAGTTCGCCGACCGGCGCGTGGCGTTCGGCGGGCGTTTGAATATCTGTGCCAGGGCCGCCACGGGTAGGGTCTGCGGCATCGGGTATCCAGTCGCCGCCACCGCCCGCGGTGATGTTCATCACGATATCCACATCCGCTTCGCGGACACGTTCCATCACTTCGCGAAAGTGCTCAGTCGAGTGGCTAATGCCGCCGGTTTGCGGATCGCGAACATGGATATGCGCGATGCTGGCCCCGGCGCGGGCAGCTTCAATGCAGGAAGCTGCGATAGCCTTTGGGGTAATCGGGACGTTGGGGTTCTTAGCGGTGGTATCACCCGCGCCAGTAACGGCACAGGTAAGAATGACATTGCGGTTCATGGCGCACTCTCTAGTCAGCAGTTGATTCGCTATCTAGTGTGTCGCGATAAGGTTTATAAAGTTGTCGAAAAGCGACATTCGCTATACATAATCGGCTTCGCACGCGGAATTTTAGCTAATTTCGCCGCAAAAAAAAACTTGTCGCATAAAGTAAGGGGAGTCAGCCCGCATGGGAGGTGGCATCAACGGAGTAGCGGCTGCCTAGTCGATAGCGCATGGAGGGGTGCAGAAACTTAACGTAAGTGACCACCCGGGATGCACTCCAAGTGCGGCGCATCAGTGCTAAACAGGGCTCGTTTACATCAATCTCTAGCGCTTTAGCATCTTCTTCCGAGGGCAGTAGCGCGTCGACGATATGTTCTATTTCGTCTACCGGGATGCTATTGAGTAAGTAGCGTGAAGGTTGCAGCGCGTCATCAAACTGCTGGTGAATAAAATCAGGCGCCATGGTGGGCGAAACGTAACGATCCTCGAGCTGCACGGCGAGATCTTCCTCATAGTGAACGCAGCGCAGGTGGTAGACCGAGCTGCCGGTGGTGAGCTCAAGTGCTGAGGCAATAGCAAAGGGGGCCGCGACACGACCGAGTTCGAGTACTTCACAGTGGTAACGATGGCCCCGGGAGATGATCTCATCGGCAATATTGGCTATTTGCAGTAAGTTGGAGTGTGGTTTGCGCTCAGCAATAAAGGTACCTACGCCGCTGGTACGCTCTAAGTAGCCCTCGCTGGTAAGCTCCCGTAGTGCTCGATTAATCGTCATGCGTGACATGCCGAGTTCGTTAACGAGTTGATTTTCAGATGGAATCATATCGCCAGGCTTCCAGAAGCCCGAGGCGGTGCGCTCCAGGACAAACTGCTTGGCCTGTAAATAGAGTGCTTTTGGTGCGGTGACGCTATCGGTATCGGTTTTCTTCATCCGCTACTCCAGTTATGAAAAAGTTTGGCCTAGCGACTAGGGGTGCTGATAGACAATGGGGAACTCAGGCCCTGTTAATAGATCGCCATTTTGTAAGGTGAGATGGGCAAATGGTGGAGACCCTTTGCCGCCCCGGTCAACAAAGCGGGCATTGTCACCTAACCAACGAGCGGAGAACACCCTGCGGCGATGGTTGGAGGTGTTGGCGGATGCACCATGAACGGTGCGGAAATCAAAAGCGACGGCGTCGCCAGGTTCTAAAGCCCATTGCAGGATGCGGTACTGAGAAGGATCGACATCAATATCCGGTAGCTCTTCACGCGTATCTCCTTGATAAAGATCACTGCCGTCAAAGCGCTTGGGGCGGTGAAGTTTGTTCCAGTGATGTGACCCTGCAATACATTTTAGGGAAGTCTCACATGCCACGGGATCTAGCGGGATCCAAAAACTAATGCACTGCGTACTCTCAACACAATAATAGGGCTGATCCTGATGCCAGGGAGTCACTTGCGAGGAGCCGGGCTCTTTGACAAGTACGTGGTCGTGAAAGAACTGGGCCTGTCGTGAGCCCATTAGTTTGCAAGCTAGCTCCGCAATAGGAGATTCCATCACAAAGCGTGAAAAAGGCTCAATGCGCTGCCAGTTGCATAGGTCCTGAAAGAACGGTGCCGAGCCATCACTGGGCTGATAGGAGCGCTCCAGAGGGCTGGGCGATGCAATCAGCGTATCAACTCCTTCACGTAGTGGCTCCATCCAATCGTTAAAAAGGCCACGTAGTACCACGGCGCCTTCGCGTTGAAAAGCCTCGATCTCCGCATCATTTACAGTGACATTGGGGTTGGGAGTTGTCATTGGATTAGCCGCCTTATTTAGAGAGTTGAGTTATCTATGTCAGGGAGTATCGTCGTGAGCAAAGGGTGCTGGCGCGGGCTGAAGAGTTTCCGAAAGCGCGGTAAGAAACTGATCATTCTGCTCGCGGCTGCCGATTGAGACGCGCAGCCAATGGCGATAGCCTGGCTCGCGCCAAGGTTTAACGATTACACCGTGGCTCAGCAGTGCTTCATGCACGCTATCGGATGCTTGATCCGTTTTGAAAAACAGGAAATTAGTCAGAGAAGGCACTACCGTCAGGTGCATCTCGTTAAGCGCCTTGGCAACCCGCTCGCGTTCGCTAATGGTCGCTTCAAGCCCAGCCTTGAGGTGGGCCTCATCCTGCAGCGCTGCTAGCGCAGCCACTTGAGCAAGGCGGTTAACGTTAAACGGCGTGCGGAGGCGATCGATAAGATCGGCCAGCGCTGGGCTGCTGGCAATGCCATAGCCCACACGTAAACCGGCCAGCGCATAGGCTTTTGAGAAGGTGCGTAAAACGATCCATGGCGTCTGCTGTAGGGATAGCCGAGCCAGCACATCCGGATAGCCGGGGCTGCCCTGAGCGTACTCATAATAGGCCTCATCGAAGACTAGTAGGGTGGCGGGGGTTAGCACCTCAAGCAACTGCTCTAACTGGCTTGCCGATAGTGCGCTACCAACCGGATTGGAGGGGGATGAGAACATCAGCATACGTGGCGGCTCACTCAGCGCCTCAATCAGCCCGTCAATGTCAAAACGGCCGCCCTCCAGCATGGGCACTGCGCGAATCTTTGCCCCCAGTGAGTGTGGGTATAGGGTGTGCAGACCGAAGGCGGGGGTGACGGTGACTAAGCTATCGCCGTGGTCGAGAAACACCCGGCACAAAATCGCAATCAAATCTTCCGAGCCATTACCAAACACCAGCTGTTCGGGCGCAACCCCAAGGCGCACCGCCAGCACATCGCGTAATAGCCCACAGGAGGCATCGGGATAAAGGCCACTATCGCTAATGGCGTTTGAGATAGCGGCGGCTACCTGGGGGGAGGGGCCATAGGGGTTCTCATTGCTGCCTAGCTTGGCAATCTTTGACACGCCAAAGCGCTTGCTTACCTGTTCGCTGGAAAGCCCAGCATTGTAGCTTTCAAGCTCGCGCACTTCGCGGCGTGCCAGGGGAGTGGGGTCGATAGGCAGCATTAGTTTTCCAGCTCCGGGGTGGTATTCCAGAAGGCGTTGCGATCCAGGTAATTCTGTAAAAACTGGCGAAGGCGAGGGTGCTGAGTGTCGCGGAATACTTCACTGGGCGTGCCACGGGTGACGATGCGGCCTTGATCGAGGAACACGACGGTATCGGCGACTTGAGCGGCAAAGCCCATTTCGTGGGTCACTACCACCATGGTCATGCCTTCAAGGGCAAGCTGCTTCATCACCGCCAACACTTCGCCCACCAGTTCAGGATCAAGGGCCGAGGTAGGCTCATCGAAGAGCATAATCTTGGGCTCCATGGCCAGTGCCCGGGCAATGGCCACGCGCTGCTGTTGGCCGCCGGAAAGTCGCGCTGGGTACTCTTTGGCCTTCTCGGCCAGGCCAACCTTGTCGAGCACCTCCATGGCGCGTTTTTCAGCTTCGCTGCGCTTTAGCCTACGCACTCTCACCAGGGCCTCGGTGACATTGCCCAGCGCTGTCATATGTGGCCATAGGTTGAACTGCTGAAAGACGATGCCCAGGTTGCGCCGGGCCTGATTGAGGCGGTTGCGTCCGGCGTGTTGGCGGCGCCCCCGGTCATCGATTTCCCAGCCGAGTAGGCGCCCCTCGATATGGATCTCCCCTTCGTCATACTCCTCAAGAAAGGCCATGCTGCGCAGCAGCGTACTTTTACCCGACCCCGATGGGCCAATCAGGCAGACGACCTCGGAGTGATGCACATCAAGGTTGATATCAGTGAGTACTTGATGCTCGCCGAAACGCTTGCCGACGGCGGAGAGATGGATAATGGGGGACGCCTTATCACCCCCTTTTTGCGTAGCTTCGACTAAAGCCGCAGCAGGGGTAGGTGTGGACGACGATAGGGAAAGCGGCATAGCTAGCTCCTGTTCAGCGCTGTAAGTAGGTGCCGACGCGGTGCTCAAGCCACCTGCCCACCCGCGAGGTTATTTCGATAAGCAGTAGGTAGGCGATGCAGAGAACCAATAGCGTTTCAATAAAAGTGAAGGTGCGGGTACCAATCCCGGTGAGCACCGCAGTTAGCTCAGGGACGGTGATAATCGACAGGACAGCGGTCTCTTTGCATAGGATCGTCAACATATTGACGATCGCTGGCAGGATCAGCACCAGCATTTGGGGCAGCTGTACTCGCCACATAAGTTGCAGGCGGCCCAGTCCCAGGCACTCGCCGGCTTCCAGTTGCCCGCGGGGGACGGCGGCGAAGCCGCTACGAAAAATCTCCGCGAAATAGACGCTGCTGTAGAAAGCGATGCAGAGCACCCCAGCTGTAATCGCGCCGAGACGTAGACCGAATGATGGGCCGCCGTAGTAGACCAGAAACAGGATCAC
Organism: Halomonas sp. NPDC076908; assembly: GCF_050269715.1. Taxonomy (NCBI): domain Bacteria; kingdom Pseudomonadati; phylum Pseudomonadota; class Gammaproteobacteria; order Oceanospirillales; family Halomonadaceae; genus Halomonas; species Halomonas sp. NPDC076908. Next base: position 13,719 of record NZ_JBNNIW010000021.1, read on the forward strand.
CAAAAAGGGGGTGCCGCGTACCAGCTCAATAAACACTCTCAATATGAGCTGCAGTGGCCGACCGCCAAAGAGCATCAGCGCAGCGATAAATAGTCCCGTTACCAACCCCAATACGCTGCCCACCAGCCAGGTATAAATGGTGACTAAAAAAGCGCTCCAGATGGCGTCGGCATTGGCGGTAATAATTGATAGATCGAAAATCACGCCAGACTCCTCTCTAGGTGACGCTCAAGTCGGCGCCCGAACATGGTCAACGGTATGTTGATCAGGCAGTAGATCCCTGCCAGTACCAGGTAGTGCTGGAAAAATAAGTAGTCTGAAGAGGCCAGGTTTTGGGCCACCCGGGTAAGATCCGCCAGGCCGACTACTGACACCAACGCCGAGGCCTTAATCAGCAGCACCAGCTCGTTTACCAGTGATGGAAGGGTGCTTTGAACCGCCTGGGGCAGCTCGATGCGTAGCAAAATAGCGGGGCGACTCATGCCGAGTAAGTGGGCCGCTTCACGCTGACCAGAGGGGATCGCCAATAGCCCGCCGCGTAATATTTCGGCGATATAAGCGCCTGAACAGAGTGAGAGCGCCATCACCGCGGCCACCATGGGGGAGAGGTTGGGTAGCCCGAACATGGGTGCCAGGTAGTAGATAACCAGTAGCTGGACGAGCAGTGGTACCCCTCGAAAGATAAAGATATAGCTGCCACCGAGGCGACGTAGCAAAGGCATTTTGGCCAGCTGCATGCTGGCAATCAGGGTGCCGATAACAAAGCCAATGGCATTGCCTAACAGTGACGTCTGAAGCGTTATAAGGAGTGCCTTACCCAGCAGTGGCAGGCTAAAAAGAAGCGTCGGCCAGTCGAACATTGGCAGTATCCCTTAAGGTGAGGGAGGGCGTGCTGGGCGGCCTACGCAACTGTCGCCCAGCACGCATTGAAGGTAGCTTAGATTTCGGGCTCAAAATCTTCGCTGGGAACATCCATCGGCGCGCCGAACCACTTGGTTTGTAGCTCGGAGAGGCTGCCATCTTCGTGCATGGATAGAAGCACCTCGTTGATGGCATCAACCAGTGACGCGGACTCTTCATCGTTACGCGCCATATAGCCGAAGTAAGCGGGTTGGCCAAAGGGGGGAAGGACAACTTCAAACATCGGGCGCTGAGTCGCCGTATAAGCAATATTGGGTAGCGAGTTGGCAACCGCATCGATACGTCCAGCGGCAAGGTCGGCGTAGGTTTGGCTGTAGTCCACATACTCGGTAATAGTCGGCGGATCCGGCAGCTCAGCGGCGAATGCCTTTAGCTGTTCAAGCTGTGCGGTACCGCGGCCGCCCCCGGCAGCTTTGCCAGAAATATCTTCGGGGGTTTGAATAGAGTCGTCGTCAGCGCGCTTGAGGATAGCGACAGTGGCATCGGCGATAGGCAAGGTGAAGTTGTAGCGTAGTTTGCGCTCTTGGGTAATCATCGCGGGGCCTGCAACAAAGTCGTAATTACCCGCCTCAAGGCCGGGGAGTACGCTGGGCCAGGGTAAGTCGATCCAGTTAATCGTGATCCCTAATTCGTCACCAACACGCTCCATAAGCTCAAGGTTTAAACCACTCTGCTGGCCCGCATCTAAATAAGCGAAGGGCGCGAAGTGAAACTCAGTGCCAACATTGAGTACGCCCCGCTCTTTAACCTCGTCAAGCAGGTCTGCAGAGGCGCTGGAGATCGCTAAGCAGAGGCCAAGGCCTAGGGTTAGCTGGGAGAGTGACCGGTTAAGCAGCGTGGATTTGTTCATCGAGTAATGACTCCATAGGGCTAGATGAGATAGTGCTAGATGCGATAGTGCTAGGGTTGATAGGGCTAGCGGCGTGGCTGATAGTGCGTATCAGCACTGCAGCGATTCGGAACCTCAGTTATCTAAAAGCAAACGGCGTGCCAAAATGTACTTACCTGTATATACATAATGGTTTTGCAGAGGTAGGCGTGAAATCGCTACCCACACCCTGCACAGTTTGGGTGCGTACCGCCCCGCCTATGAGGGCGGCTTAGGTGGGTGTCTTAACCGAATAGCTTGCCCGGATTGAGGATGCCGTTAGGGTCCAGGGTATGTTTGAGCGAGCGCATAACGTCCAGCGCTTCGGGGTGGACACTGTGGTGTAAGAAATCGCGCTTGAGCAGGCCAATGCCGTGCTCGGCAGAGATCGAACCGCTATAGTCACCGACTAGGCGATAGACCTCCGCTTCGATAGCATGGCGAGTCTCGGCGGTATCCTCGGCCAGGGACTGGCCATCCACGGTTAGGTGTAAATTGCAGTCGCCGATATGGCCAAAATTGACAATGCGGATGTCCGGCCAGCGCTGAGTGAGCATTTTGCTGGCGTCTTCGACAAAGGCGCCGATCGTGGCAACCGGCAGGCTGATATCAAAGTTGATGGGTGCCAGCTTGAGCGGGAATTCGCCAGTCGCCTCACGGATCGCCCATAATTCGCGGGCTTGTGTGGTGCTGCCTGCCAGTACCGCATCTTCCACCTCGCCGCTTGCCAGCGCGCTTTCCAGGGCAGCCTCCAGATGGCTGGCTGCGCCCTCTGCCTCACAAAGCAGGTAAATAGGGTGGCTTGTGTGCAGCGGTGGCTGGCCGTCTCGCCAGCCACAGCTCATGGTGTAAAAGTCCTGCCACATCACTTCAAATGCCTCTAGCGCCAGCCCAGCACCGCGTAACCGGTGGAGTAACGCAACAGCCGCCGGGTAGTTGGGCAGCCCGCACAAAAACGTATGGGTTTCACCCTTGGGAGGCGCCAGACGCAGCACGGCGCGGGTGATAATGCCCAGGGTGCCTTCGGCGCCGATAAAGCAGTGCTTAAGGTCGTAGCCGGTATTGTTCTTGATCATGCCGTTCATCAAGTCGAGAATCCGGCCATCCGCGAGTACCACCTCCAGGCCGAGCACCTGGTCGCGGGTCATGCCGTGACGAATCACCCCATGGCCACCGGCATTGGTCGCGATGTTACCGCCGATCTGGCACGTTCCCCGGGCGCCAAAATCGACCGGGTAGCGAAAACCTGCCTCTTCAGCCGCATCCTGGACGGTTTGTAGTGTGGTGCCCGCGCGCACCGTCAGGGTAGCGGCATCGCCATCGACGCTCTCGACACCGGTTAGTCGACCAAGCGATATTGCGATGCTGTCGGTACTGGGCACCGCCGCACCCGCCAAGCCGGTCATTCCCCCCTGGGGCACCACCGGGCGGCGGTGTTCATTGCACAGTCGTAGCAGGCTGGCAACCTCTTCAGTGGTAGCTGAGCGTACCAGTGCCAGCGGTCGGCAGGGGGCATGGCCTGTCCAGTCGCTGAAGCAGGATGTGGGAATCTCTTCGCCCAACAGCACGCTGTCGCCAAGCATATCTTTTAGTGTTTTAAGAAAGAGGTGGTCGGCTGTGTGGCTGGAAATCATGATCAATCTCGCTTGTTCGGCTTTGCGTGGTGGTTAGCGGCAGGCGCAGTGTCGTTTCATATCAACCTTCAGCGTAGAGCCGTGAACGGGGCAGTAGCGTCTCGAAGACAGCGTCGCTGACGAAGCGCTGGGCGGCTACCAGGTCGGGGGCGAAGTAGCGGTCCCGCTCATAACGTGCCACGTCGCGGCGAATGATTGTCAGGGCTTGCTCGAGAGCGGCTGAGGAGGTCATGGGACGGTGAAATTCGACCCCTTGGGCCGCCGCTAATAGCTCAATGGCGACCACGGCGCTGGAGTTAAACGCCATATCGGCCAGTCGCCTTGCCGCAAACGTCGCCATTGAGACGTGGTCTTCTTGGTTGGCGGAGGTCGGCAGGCTGTCTACTGAAGCAGGGTGAGCCAGGGTTTTGTTCTCGGACGCTAGGGCGGCGGCGCTGACCTGGGCGATCATAAAGCCGGAGTTGAGCCCGCTCTCCGTGACCAGAAAGGCGGGCAAGCCGGATAGCGCTGGATCGACCAATTGGGCGATGCGGCGCTCCGACAAGGCGCCGATTTCTGAGATCACCAGCGCCAGTACATCGGCGGCCATCGCCACCGGCTCCGCATGGAAGTTACCGCCAGACAATACATCGCCATTATCGAACACCAGCGGGTTATCGGAAACGGCGTTGGCTTCACGCAGAAATACGCCCGCCGCAAAGCGCAAGTGGTCCAGACAGGTGCCCATCACCTGGGGCTGGCAGCGCAGTGAGTAGGGATCCTGAACCCGCGGGCAGTCGCGGTGGGATTCGCGCACCCGGCTGCCCGCTAGCAGCTCGCGGTAGAAAGCGGCGACATCACGCTGACCGGGGTGGCCGCGAACGGCCTGAATGCGCTCGTCAAACGGGGTATCTGAGCCCTTCAATGCATCCACCGACAGACTGCCTGCCACCACGGCTGCGGTGAATAGTTTCTCGGTGGCGAACAGCCCGCGTAGCGCCAGAGCAGTGGATACCTGGGTGCCGTTGATCAGTGCCAGCCCCTCCTTGGGTGCCAGCGTAAGCGGCTCGATACCGGCCAGGGCCAGCCCCTCACTGGCGGGCATCTCTCTTCCTTGATGACGCATGCGGCCTTCGCCGAGCAGGGTGGCCGCCATATGCGCCAGTGGCGCTAGATCCCCCGACGCGCCAACCGAGCCCTTGGCAGGAATGCAGGGATAGACCCGCGCATTGTAAAGCGCCAATAGGGTTTCAATAATCAGCCAGCGGACGCCGGAGTGGCCACGGGCCAGCGAAGCCGCTTTGAGCGCCAGAATCAGCCCCACGGTGGCGTCATCCAGATTGTCACCGACCCCGGTGCTGTGCGACAGCACCAAGTTACGCTGCAGCTCGGTCAGCGAATCGCGTGGAATGGAGGTTTGGGCCAGCACGCCAAAGCCGGTATTAATACCGTAAACGGTTCGGCCGCTGTCGAGAATGGCGCTAACCGTAGCTTCGGCACGATCGACCCTGGCGCGGCTCTCGTCGTCGAGCTCGATTGTGGGGCTGCCCTCAAAAAGCTCGCGCAGTGCCGCAAGCGTTAGTTGGCCTGGGGAGAGTCGTTGTATCGATGTCATGGTTACCTCTATCGGCGCTTGGTCAGCAGCATGCCGTGATGAAAGTGGCAGTGATGAAGTGAATGTCTCTATTATGTATATACAGGTAAGTAGGTTTGATGCAAGCGCAAAAGTGGATGCTATGGGTTGAATCCTAAATTTATAATTTTTGCGTATTTTGAGTGCGATATTTGTCTTTATGTCTCTTTTTTGTGCATTTTTGTTTTCTTGTAGGTCTGGTTCGCCTCTTGGTATGTATATACTTATTGATTATTTAGCCTCTTAATATCTTTTGGCACGCTCATTGCAAAATCGTCATTGCAAAGCTTTAACGACCACTTTTTAAAAAAGACAGCTAAGAGAATGTGCGCGAGTACGTTCTATTAACGTTAGGAGACACATTCGATGAGCAACGCAGCAATGACCATTCCTCTTGTTGATATGCAGGGCGTACGGGAAGGGGACGCTCAATGTCTCGCTCGGGCGGGTGAGGCGATACATAACGCCTGCACCCAGGTGGGCTTCTTCTACATTATCAATCATGGTCTTCCCCAGGCGGTGATAGACGATGCCATGGAGGCCGCTCAGCGCTTCTTTGCTGAGCCGCTTGAGCGCAAGGCGCAGGTGGCGGTCAATAAACGCCACCGGGGTTTTCATCGCCGTGGTGGGGCGACTATGTATCAGGCCACCCGGCCCGATGAGAAGGAGTTCTATGGCTTTGGGTTGGATCTGGCCGAGGATGACCCGAGCGTGCTGGCGGGTGAAGCGCTACGGGGGCCGAACCAGTGGCCGGACTTTATGCCCGAATTTCAGCACGCAATGGATCGCTACTTTGTTGAGGTAGGTCGCTGTGGCGCAGACCTGTTGCGTGCGATTGCAGTGAGCCTAGAGATCGACCCTGAGTTCTTCGCGGCTAAATATACCAAGCCGTTGCAGCGTACCCAGGCGGTCTACTATCCCGTGCAGGCTGATGATCGACCGGCGGATCAGTTTGGCGTTGCCCCGCATACCGATTATGGCTGTGTGACGCTACTCTACCAGGATGCGGTGGGTGGTTTGCAGGTGCGCGAGCTGGGTAGCGAGCGCTGGATTGATTCGCCTTTTATTGAGGGCTCGCTGGTGGTTAATGTCGGCGATCTATTAGCGCGATGGTCTAATGATCGTTTTCGCTCGACGCTGCACCGGGTCATCAATACCAGTGGCCGGGAACGCTACTCCATCGCGACCTTCTATGACCCCGACTATACGGCTCTCGTTGATCCTGCCGACCTTGGTGTCTCAGCAGCAGAAGCTCACTATCCGCCAGTAGCCGCGGGTGACTACATCTTGGGCCGCATTGATGCCTCGATGAGCTACCGCAAGGCCGCTGCATCCTGATGAGGAGCCATCAATGAAGCTGCCTGAGAGGTTACGCTTTACCGATCTTTTGCCCATCGCTTGGCAAAATGGCGGTGGCGTAACACGTGAAGTGGCGCGCCAGAAGGGCGATGGGGAATCGCCAGGCTGGCGGGTTTCGGTGGCTGAACTTGACAGGGAAGGGCCATTCTCGATGATTGCGGGGATCAGGCGTCACTTTACGGTGATAGGTAAGCATCCGGTCACACTTGTTTTGCCTGATCAGCGTGCTGTTTTGGCGCCTCGGGAAAGCTTGATCTTCGAAGGTGAGGCAGCGGTGAACTGCTTGTTGCCAGAAGGGCCGAGCCGGGCGCTGAATTTAATGTACAATTCAGCAAACTGGCAGGCTTCTGTTCGTTGGCTAACGTCTGGGGAGTCGCTAAGGCAAGCCCCGAGCGCTGAGACACTTATCTTAGCCGTTGATGGGCAGGCGTGGCTGGTCGGTGAGCCGTCACTGCCCCTTGATGGTGGCGATATTTGGCACTGGCCCAGACTAAGCGCTGATGACGAGTTAGCGACCGATAGCTGTCACACAATGACATTTGAGACGCTGCCTGCAACGCGCCTGATTAGGATCGACCTGTTTCCGCGGGTTTGATGTTCCTTTCGGAGTGTTAATAAGCGGGGTGGTGAAAGGGATTTGAGGAGAGCACGTGGGACGCCAACCGCCCCGGTATCAACAGATCAAACAGTACTTGCTGGATAATATCCAAACAGGTCATTTTCCCGTCGATCATAAGATCCCGCCTGAGGAGCAGCTTGCGGTTACCTTCGGTGTCAGCAGGATGACGGCCAACAAGGCCATTCGTGACCTAGTGCAGGAAGGCTATCTGGTGCGCCAATCGGGGATCGGCACTTTTGTGACGGATCGCCGCTCTGAGTCGCCATTGGCCGAAATTAATAATATCGCCGATGAGGTACGCAGCCGTGGCCACGTATACGCTAATCGTGTGGTGAGTTGCGAAGCGTTGCATGCTGACGATGAGATTGCCCTGCGGATGGGTGTGCGTATTGGGACTAGGTTGTTTCATTCGATTCTTATTCACCTGGAAAATGGCCAACCGATCCAGCTCGAAGAGCGCTTCGTCAATCCGCGCTGGGTGCCCGGCTATTTGGAGGCAGACTTTGCTCGCCAAACACCCAACGAGGTGTTGGTTGCCGCTTGCCCGATTACCGATATGGAGCACGTGGTAGAGGCGGTGCTGCCTGAGGCGGGCGCAGCAGAGTGGCTAGAAATTGATGCTGCGCTACCCTGCCTGAGTGTTCGTCGGCGCACTTGGTCAGGCGACCGCCTAATTAGCTATGCTCACCTGTTGCATCCCGGTGACCGCTATAAATTGCGCACCATGGCGCGCTCCCCTAGTTAATCGATTTCGCTAGCCGTTCTCGCGCAAAAGGGCCTAGCTTATTTCGCGAAACAACTAGCCTATCTCACGAAACAGTTTGGTAAGCGCCTCACTGTTGGCTTCATCGAGGGCGTGACGCCGCTGCTGGATAACCCAGCGGCCTGCGACCATGACATCGCGTATCTGTTGCTTGGAACCGCCAAACAGCCAACGCCCTAGCCGCGTTTCGTCTGAACTGGTGGCGAGGTAGGGGTCACTGCCATCAAGAACGACAATATCGGCCCGCTTGCCCGCTTCGAGCGCGCCGATGGGTTGGCCAGAGGCCTGGGCGCCTCCCGCTAATGCATGGCGGTAAAGCCAGTCGCCCACCGGGCGTATGTCGCTATTGTGCAGGCAGTTGCGCTGTTGGGTGGCAAGGCGCTGGCCGTACTCAAGCAGCCGTAGCTCTTCAACCACATCGAGTGAGACATGGCTATCAGAGCCAATGCCCAGACGCCCACCCTGGGCGGCATACTCCACTGCGCGGAAGATGCCGTCGCCCAGATTGGCCTCGGTGGTCGGGCAGAGCCCCGCTACGGCGCCGCTAGTGGCGAGGTCACGTACTTCTGAGTCGTCTAGGTGAGTGGCATGGATCAAACACCAGCGCTCATCCACCTCAACGTTATCCAGTAGCCAGCGCACAGGGCGTTTGCCTGAATAGGCGAGGCTGTCTTCCACTTCGCGTTGCTGCTCGGCGACATGAATGTGGCGTGGGCCAACAGGGTTCGTCGCCAGCACCGCCTGGATCTCTTCCAATGTCACCGCGCGCAGGGAATGAAACGCCATGCCTAGTGCTTGTGTGGGGTGGTCGGCAAAGCTTGGCTTCAACGTCTCAAGCAATGTCAAAAAATCTGGGACGGCGTGAATAAAGCGTCTTTGCCCATGATTGGGTGGCTGGCCGCCAAAGCCGCTGTGGGCGTAAAGCACCGGCAGCAAGGTAAGCGCAATGCCGCTGCGCTCGGCGGCTTGGCTAATCGTCCAGGCCATTTCAGCCGGATCGCTATGGGCTTGGCCCGATACATCGTGGTGCAAATAATGAAATTCGCTGACCTGGGTATAGCCGCCCTTGAGCATTTCGATGTAGAGCGCCTGGGCAATGGTGCCCACTTGATCCGGAGTCAGGCGGTCAACCAAGCCGTACATGCGGTCTCGCCAGCTCCAGAAGCTGTCTGGCTGGGGGCTACCGATTTCTGCCAGGCCCGCTATGGCGCGCTGAAAAGCGTGTGAATGTAGGTTAGGCATACCGGGTAGCGCTGGCCCGGCTAAGCGCTGGGCGTTGCCGGGCGAGCTGTTGGGCAGTACCGATATAAGCATGCCGGTGGCATCGACTTCGAACAGCACCTGAGAGGCCCATCCAGTCGGCAGTAGGGCATGATCAGCAAAATAGCAGTGGGTCATCGGGGCTCCTTTTTGTTAACGAATAACGGCTAATGTATATACATATAGCGAAGTCCGCTTCTTAGGTAAAGAAGAGAGTTGGAATTTCCTCGTAAAGTCCATTTTGGTGCGTAATTTTGCCCTATTGTTGGCGTTTGCACTATGTTGGCGAATATTTAGGGCTGAGTTGTTTTTTTGCTAAAAAGGGCGATTTAGGTGATTGCACAGAAGTGGTTGTTGTCATAATGTATATACAAACTTTGACAACAAACAGGAGTTACCATGTCTCTTTCACGTTTTCGCGATACCGAAATTCGAGCACCCCATGGAACCGAGCTCTCCTGCAAGAGCTGGCTGACGGAAGCGCCGCTGCGCATGCTGATGAACAACCTAGATCCAGATGTTGCCGAGAATCCCAAAGAGCTGGTGGTGTATGGCGGGATTGGCCGCGCCGCCCGTAACTGGGAGTGCTTCGATGCCATCGTTGAGACCCTCAAGCGTTTGGAAGATAACCAGTCGCTGCTGATCCAGTCCGGTAAGCCGGTGGGGGTGTTTGAGACCCATAAGGATGCGCCACGGGTATTAATCGCCAACTCCAACCTGGTGCCCGCCTGGGCCAACTGGGAGCACTTCAACGAGCTGGATAAGAAAGGCCTGATGATGTACGGCCAGATGACGGCTGGCTCGTGGATCTATATTGGCTCTCAGGGGATTGTTCAGGGCACCTACGAAACTTTTGTTGAAGCGGGTCGCCAGCACTACGACGGCAAGCTGGCCGGGCGCTGGATACTCACTGCGGGTCTTGGCGGTATGGGTGGGGCGCAGCCATTGGCGGCAACCCTGGCGGGTGCCTGCAGCCTTAATATTGAGTGTCAGCAGAGCCGTATTGATATGCGTCTGCGTACCCGCTATGTGGATGAACAGGCGAGTGATCTTGACGATGCCCTGGCGCGCCTGGAGCGCTACACCTCAGAAGGTAAAGCAGTCTCGATTGCGCTGCATGGTAATGCGGCTGAGATTCTGCCGGAATTGATTAAGCGTGGCGTCAAGCCGGATATGGTGACTGACCAGACCAGCGCTCACGACCCGCTGCACGGTTATCTGCCCGCAGGCTGGTCATGGGATGAATATTTGGCACGCGGAAAGACCGAACCCGAGGTGGTGGTCAAGGCGGCTAAGCGCTCCATGGCGGTGCATGTGCAGGCCATGCTCGACTTCCAGGCAATGGGCATACCTACCTTCGATTATGGCAATAACATTCGCCAGATGGCTCAGGAGGAGGGCGTTTCTAACGCGTTCGACTTCCCCGGCTTTGTGCCTGCCTACATTCGCCCGCTGTTCTGCCAGGGGATTGGCCCCTTCCGTTGGGTAGCGCTCTCCGGTGACCCAGAAGATATCTATAAAACCGATCAGAAAGTCAAAGAACTGATCCCTGACGACCCCCACTTGCATAACTGGCTGGATATGGCCAAGGAGCGTATCAGCTTCCAGGGATTACCGGCGCGTATCTGCTGGGTGGGTCTAAAGGATCGTGCTCGCTTGGGGCAGGCGTTTAACGCCATGGTCGCCAGCGGCGAACTCAAAGCGCCGATTGTGATTGGTCGCGACCATCTGGATTCCGGCTCGGTGGCCAGCCCCAATCGCGAGACTGAATCAATGCAGGATGGCTCGGATGCCGTCTCCGACTGGCCGCTGCTCAATGCGCTGCTCAACACTGCCGGGGGCGCTACCTGGGTTTCTCTTCACCATGGCGGTGGAGTGGGCATGGGTTACTCCCAGCATGCAGGGGTAGTGATCGTCGCCGATGGCACGGATGACGCTCATGCTCGATTGGGCCGCGTGCTGCGCAATGACCCGGCCACCGGGGTTATGCGCCACGCCGATGCCGGCTACGACATCGCCAAGCAGAGTGCCACTGAACAGGGGCTCGACTTACCGATGGTTAAGCCAATGGTGAAGTAGCCGTTCTTATCAACAACCTCCTTACCGTTAGCGTTGCTGGATACACAGGTACAGGTGCCGACAGAGAGCCGTCGGCAGCTGATAAAAAAGCGTCATAAGAATAAACCTCGACAGGAGACATTAAATGTCACTATCAGACGGAAAACAGTTAAAACGCAGCGTCTTTATCCCGGCCTTCGCCATTATTATGGTGGCCGTTATTATTGGCTTGGTTAACAACGAACTACTGGTTAGTGTTGCCAGGCAGTTGTTCTATCTCTCGCTTTCTGACTTCGGTTGGCTTTATCAACTGCTGGCCATTTCGACCTTGGGTGTCACCGCTTTTATATTTTTTTCCAAGGCAGGCAATATTCGTTTGGGTGGGGCGAACGCGAAGCCAACGTTTTCGTTAGCAACCACCTTTGCTATGGCGTTGACCGGCGGCATCGCCACCGGGGTGGTGACCTATTCAGTTAATGAGCCCATCATCTATCTCGGCAATGTCTATGGTGAAATCGGCAACCAGTCATTTGAACCTAACAGTGGCGAAGCGGCGATTTTTGCATTGGCCAGAAGCTTTCATAACTGGAGCTTTATTCCCTACGCCATGTACTCCATTGTTGGTTTGATGATTGGCTATATGCACTTTAATCGCAAAGAGCGCTTCTCGATCTCTTCAACACTCGCTCCGTTATTGGGCAATAAAGAGCGCAATCCTAGCGTGCGTGCCGTGGTCGATATTATCTCGATTCTTGCCATTGCGCTGGGCCTGGCTTCGTCGTTAGGGGCTGGTCTTGCGCTGATCAGTTCTGGCATTGAAGCCGAATATGGCATTGCCTCTAGCCCTACCACTTGGCTGATTTTAACGCTGGTTATTTCGGCTATCTTTATTACTTCGGCGGTGTCCGGTCTTAAGCGGGGTATCCGCTTTCTTTCATCGGTCAATGCTTACATCTTCTACGCCTTTGTGCTCATTCTGCTGATTATTGGCCCAGTGAACTACATCCTGAGTCTGTCGGTGACCAGTTTGGGCTACTGGTTCGATAACTTCTTTCTCTGGTCATTCGATACCAAAGAGTCTGGTGGTGAAGCGCTGGTTACCTGGTGGACCATGTACGACTGGTCGATATGGATCGCCTATGCGCCTTTGATGGGCCTTTTTTTGGCGCGTATTTCCTATGGCAGAACGCTACGGGAATTTCTGGTGATTAACTGGATACTGCCTTCACTGTTCGGCATCGTGTGGTTTGCTATCTGGGGTGGATCGGCAATCAAGTGGCAAATGGATGGCACCCTGGATCTGGTGAGTGTAGTGACTGAGAACGGTGCAGTTTCAGGTCTCTGGGGCTTCCTGCAGCACTTGCCTATGTCTGCCTTGCTGATCCCGCTGGCTATTTTTACGCTGATTATCTCCTTCTCCACGGCGGCTGACTCAATGTCATCGACCATTGCCACCATCTGCACTAAAAACATGACCGCAGAAGAGGAGGCCCCCCGTAAGCAGAAGATCCTTTGGGGGCTGTCAATCGCGATTATCGCTTATGTGATGGTTGCCTTCGGCGGCGGCGCCCAGGGTGTCGATGGTATTAAATTCCTGGCGGCGGCAGGCGGTTTTACCGTGCTGTTTCTGTTTGCGTTGATCGTGGCTTCTGCGGTGAAGGTTTTTATTATGGATGGCACTAATAAACCCTCAGCAGAGCAGGCTCCTACGGCACAGGTTAAGGATGCCTATGAGTGAGTTGCCTCGCTGCGTTGAGATCGGCAATACACCTCCCGCTTGGCGGGAGGTGGTCAAGGTCGCTCGTTACCAGTATCGCCTATCGCTGTCGCTGCCGGTGTGGGAAAAGATAAGCGCCGCCCGGCAGGTCGTTGAGAAGATCGCCGCTTCAAGCGTGCCCCATTACGGGATTAATACTGGTTTGGGTGCCCTGTGCGATGTAGTGCTAGCTCACGATGAGCTGCAGCGGCTTTCCCATCACACCTTAATGAGCCATGCCTGTGGTATTGGTACCCCGCTGCGAACGGAGCAAGTGCGAGCCATTATGTGCAGCGCGGTGGTTAACTACAGCCATGGCTACTCCGGGATTAGTCCGGGCGTGGTGGAGGGGCTGATCAGACTGTTGAATGAGCAGGTCACGCCGATCGTACCCTCGCGCGGCTCGGTGGGTTACCTCACCCATATGGCCCATATTGGGCTGGTGTTGATTGGCCACGGCGACGTTGAATTTCGCGGTCAACGAATACCCGCCAGCCAAGCGTTGGCTGCCATCGGTATGTTGCCGCTAACCCTTGGGCCCAAGGATGGCCTGAGCCTGGTTAATGGCACCCCGGCGATGACGGGGCTGGCCTGCTTGACGCTTGACGATACTGCCCGGCTGGCCGCCTGGGCCGACATTGTTGGTGCTATGAGCTTTGAAGCATTAGGCGGTCAGTTGCAGGCATTTATGGCCGAGGTAACGGTTCTCAAACGCCACCCAGGCGTTCAGCAAACGGGGGATAACCTGCGTCGTTTGCTTGAAGGCAGTATCCACTTGGCTCGCCATGAGGGGGCGCGGCTACAGGACGCGCTTAGCCTGCGCTCTATGCCTCAGGTGCACGGCGCCTGCCGCGACCAGTTTGACCATGCCGCTAGGCAGATTGAGAAGGAGCTGCATTCCGCCACCGATAACCCGTTAGTGGTGCCGGTGGGTGATAGTTACCAGATTGTATCCCAAGCCAACCCTCACGGTGCTTCGGTTGCGATGGCGTGCGACCTGCTGGCCATCGCTGTTTGTGAATGGAGTTCGATCTCCGAGCGGCGTGCTTACCGGCTAGTGACACCCCAGGCGAACCAGCTGCCGCCTTTCCTGACCACTGAAGGCGGCGTTAAATCCGGCATGATGATCGCTCACTATTCGGCGGCCTCCTTGGTGGCTGATAACAAGCGACTGGCACAGCCCGCTGTTACTGATAATTTTATCACCTCGGGGCTGCAGGAGGATCACCTAAGCTTGGGTGAAAGCGCTGCTCTGAAGCTGGATCAGGCTCTCGAAAATGCTTTCTATGTGCTTGCCATTGAGTATCTGCTGGCTGCCCAGGCCTTCGATTTGGTCGACGGAGAAGACTTCTCTCCTGGCACATCACTGGCCTGGAAATCACTGCGAGAAGCGTTGCCTGCCTACCAGGAAGAGCATGCGCTGCACCTGGATATTCAAGCGACTTACCAGCGTCTCCAGGAGACTCAAGTGATCGATAAGCTCCTGTCTATTGCCCCGAACTTACTGCCGAGTCGGCAGCCTAGCGATTAGGAGGAAGCATGAAACAGCTATGGCACCACTGCCATGCGGTGACCCTGGCGGGTGGCCACTATGGAATTGTGCGCGATGCGGCGCTGATTATAGAAGCAGGACGCATTGCCTGGATTGGCATTGAGGCGCAACTTGACCGCGATGCTAACTTTGATGAAGTGCGTGACCTGGGGGGGCGCTGGCTAACGCCGGGGTTGATCGACTGCCACACGCACCTGGTATTTGGCGGTGACCGCAGTAATGAGTTTGAGCAGCGCCTGGAAGGAGTGAGCTATAGCGAGATAGCCAAACAGGGCGGTGGGATCGTCAGCAGCGTGCGGGCAACTCGCGAGGCCAGCTTTGACGAATTACTGGCTAGTGCCGAGGCGCGCGCGAGGGTGCTGCTACGCGAAGGCGTCACCACGCTAGAGATCAAGTCGGGGTATGGGCTTGATCTGGAGAGCGAGCGCAAAATGCTCAAGGTGGCCCGGGCGCTGGGAGAACGGCTGCCTGTCGACGTGCTTACGACTTGCCTTGCGGCCCACGCGCTGCCCCCCGAATATCGCGAACATAGCGATGGGTATATTGATCTAGTCTGCGAGACGATCCTGCCGACGCTGGCGAAGGAAGGTCTTGTCGATGCCGTCGATGGGTTCTGTGAAGGTATCGCCTTCTCTGTCGAACAGATGCGGCGTGTGTTTGAAACTGCAAAACAACTGGGCCTGCCGCTCAAGCTACATGCTGAGCAACTGTCGCACCTTGGCGGTTGCCAACTGGCGGCGGAGTTTGGCGCGCTTTCCGCTGACCATGTTGAGTACGCCGATAAAGCCGATTCGCGTGCGATGGCTCAAAGCAGCACGGCCGCGGTGTTACTGCCGGGGGCCTTCTTGACATTACGTGAAACCCAACTGCCGCCGATTGCAGACTTTCGTGAGCAGGGGGTCACCATGGCGCTGGCCAGCGACCTTAACCCCGGTACGTCGCCGGTGCTGTCGTTACGCTTGATGATGAATCTTGGCTGCACGCTGTTTCGCCTTACCCCTGAAGAAGCGCTGGCAGGCGTGACCATCAATGCCGCTAAGGCGTTGGGTATTGATGCCACTCACGGTTCGCTAGAAGTAGGTAAATGGGCAGACGCGGTCGTATGGGATATTACCGGGCCAGCGGAGCTTAGCTACTGGCTGGGCGGGCAATTGCCGGTCACGGTATTCAAAGCAGGTAAGGAGGTAGAGGTATGAGCGACAGTTATCAACTCACCCAGGGCGATACGCCGCTATTGATTTCAATGCCTCACGCAGGCACTGCGTTAACGCCGGAGGTAGAAGCGGGGCTCAATAAAGCAGCTCTCAGCCTTGCCGACACCGACTGGCATATTCCCAAGCTTTACGACTTCGCCGCTGAACTTGGGGCGAGCCGTATTGAGGCGCGCTATTCGCGCTACGTGATTGACCTTAATCGGCCGGAGAACGATACGCCCCTCTATGCTGGCGCGACGACCGGGTTGTTCCCCAGCACCGACTTCGACGGTGAGCCGCTGTTTGAAGAGGGGCAGGAGCCCACTCAGGCACAGCACGAGTGGGCCAAAGAGCATGTATGGCGGCCCTACCATAACGCCCTGGCAGGCGAATTGGCACGCTTAAAGGCGCGCTTTGGCTATGCGCTGCTATTTGATGCGCACTCTATCCGTTCAAAGATACCGCGGCTTTTCGACGACCAACTGCCTGATATTAATCTGGGTACCTTTGAGGAGCAAAGCTGCAATCCTGACCTTAGTAAGACCTTACAGGTGGTGTGTGCTGCTCAATCGCGTTTCACTCACGTGATCAATGGACGCTTCAAAGGGGGGCATATCACCCGGGGGTATGGGGATCCTGCTAATAATATTCACGCTGTACAGCTCGAACTCTCCCAGCGCACCTATATGAACGAACCGAACGACGATAAACCGGTCTTTGCCTATCGGGAAGATCGCGCCGCTGAAGTGCGCCCGCTGCTCCGTGAGCTACTTGAGGCTATGCAGCGGTGGGGCGAGGTTAGCTACAGCCAAGGTAAATAAGCCAATGTGGTGTTGATCTACTCAATACCCGGTCATCTCAAGATAACCTTCGCCCAGCGGTTCGCCGCTGGCGCGGTCGTTGACCAGCACTTCCCCTTCCCAATAGGGCACGCTGGTGTCCATCCAGCGGTTGGCTTGGGGCGCTTCGATGTTGATATCGAGCTCCAGTGACGCTATCTCTAATCGCCAGCGGGTAGGGACATCGCGCCCGGCGACGGACGACGTTGCCAGTGGTGTTAGCGTGATGTCGTCGGTCGCTAAAGGAGTAGCGTCACCCTGGGGTGAAATCCAGGTGCCGGAGCGGTAGTCCGCGCCTTGTTCGGTACTTGTGTTGTCACTACCGCTATCCCCACTGTCATCGCCACCGCCACGTAGTTGAAACGCCATCAGCTTATGGCCATCTTCAAAATGAATCGAGAACCAGTCCCAGCCTGATTGGCGGGCATCAAGCAGTTGGCTGCTCCATTCGCGATCCAACCAGCCGCGACCGCTGACGGTTTTGGTTTCGCCATTGAGGGTGACGTTGCCGTCTATCCGCCAGAAAGGCTGGCTGTAGTACATCGAGCCTTGGCCATTGGCGGCTTTCTGGCTGAACCCCTCTTCGCCGTGAAACACTAGCGGCCCCTCGGCGGTAAGTTCCAACGTGTAGCCAAAACGCGACGCATCTTCGCCGCTGTAAGCGGTGAGGGTGAGGTGATTGAAATCGTCGCTATTGGCGTCGGCGCTTGCTTTAAGCTGCCAGTCGTCTAGCCAAGCGTGGAAAGGGCTGGTAATGACACCGGCCTGAGCATCGTGGGGTTGATAAAGCTCAGCTTGGGAGTGGCTGCGCCCAAAGCGCTCGCCAACCTGGTGCTGTTCGCCCTGTGAAATAGCCATATGGGCCATCCACAGTTGGTCGGCGGCCCAGGGTGTGGGGTCGGGACGTTCGCTGGGCGGCATTAGCGCCTGACGAAAAAGTGTCCACTGTAGGCCGAGGGGCTCACCGTCAGCGTCTTCCAGATTAGCGGTGAGATACCACCACTCGATACGATAATCCGGGTGGGCGGCATGGTCTTGGGGAAAACGAATGGTTTGATTGGGCGATGCATATTGGAAACCATCAGCCGCTTGCCCCAAACCGGCAAAGCCTGCGCTGCTGGTGTCGCTTTTCTGTTCTTCTCCACAGCCGTAGAGCGTTAGCGACCCTCCGATTAGTAGGCTGAGAGTTAACCATCGATGTAGGCTCATTGGTTGGCCTCTTCCGCCAATAAGGCGCGTGGTGAGGCGCGCCAGAAGCGCAGAGTGGGCAGGGCCGCTGCCAGTAGCGCCACAGCAATAGCCGTGGCAAGGGTAACGGCCATTTCCCCAGGGAACAGATAGAGCGGCAGTCGCCAGCCAAACGCAGCTACATTGATGATAGCCACTAAGCCCCAGGTGATTGCAATGCCCAGTGGAACCGCCAGCAGGCCAGTGACTAATGCTGTGCCGCCCAGTTGCGTCAAATTCAATTGTGCCAGTTGTGCTCGGGGAACGCCCAGCGCCCAGAGCGGTGCTAGCTGTTGGCGTCGACTGCGCGCCTGGGCCAACAGGCTAGCCAACAGTGCCAGCGCGGCTACCACTAAGGTCAGCGCATTCAGGGCGCGGGTAATGGTAAAGGTGCGTTCAAAAATTTCGGTGGCGATGCGCTTGATCTCGCGCTGATCGCTAAGTGCATCGCTGCCTAGGCCAAAGCGCTCGGTAAGGGCGGAACGTAACGTATCCACATTAGCGTCGTCATAGAGCACTAACCCCATGGAGCTGGGGGGTGCATCAAAACGTGCGGCCAATTGGGGGGAAGCCATCAGCACTTGTCCGCTGGGATTACCGTAGTCAGGGTAAATCGCGGCAATGGTTAGCGTTTCGTTGGCGCCCGACGCGCTCAGGGTAAGTTGGTCGCCAGGGGTGAGGTTTTCTGCAGTGGCGAGTTGTTCGTTTACAAATACTGCGCCCTCGCCAAAAGCCGCCCAGGCGGAAGGGCGGTCTTGCTGGGTTGCCAGTAGCGGCCAATGGGGGGTAAGTGATTCGCCTGGGGTAATGCCGTAAAGCTCAACGGGTGTGCCTAGGCTGCGGCTGCCTTCGGGGGTGCTAATGGTGGTGAGCGTTGCTTCACTGCGCCGAGTCAGCAGGCGTTCAGATACCTCGGCGCGATTAGCAAGCCATACATCAATATCGGCGTACTGTTCGCTAGGGGCATTTAAGTAGAGCGGGGCGACTAAGCGTTGATCAAGCCAATCGAGAAACGTAATCCTAAAACCGCCGACCATGCTACTGACCCCCAGGTTGGTGGCTAAGGCGACCAACAGCGCCATCATGGCCAGTGACAGTTTGGGTAACTGAAGCTGCATATCGGCCACTGCCCAATGGATAAGTGGGCGACGGTGGGCCAGGCGGATTAGCCCTTTCAGCAGTAGTCCCAATAAGGGCGGCAGCCACAAGGCACTGGCTAATAACAGCGCTGCAATGAGCACAAAACCTGCTACTAAGCCTTCACCGGGACGCTGGAAGCTCAACCAAATATAGAGCGTTAATGCCGCTGTAAAGGCGATTGCACCAGCGATACTCATAAGCGTTAATTGGCGTCGATAACCGCCGCGCCAGGCCTGCAACTGGCCTAGTTGCAGCATGTTTAAGTGTGCCGCACGCCATAACACGCCGCTACCCGCCAGTAATAATCCCCCTAGGCTAACCGCTAACCCGCCCACCCAGTAGTGCCAGGGCAGGCTAAGCTCCTGCCCAACGCCTGCGCTATACAGTGAGCCTAGGGTTGCTGCTACATCCGGGAGGAGCACGCGGGCCAGCCAAACGCCGCTGGCAATACCGGCAAGTGCGCCGATGACTCCCAGTAAAATCAGCTCCAAACTGAGCGCTACAACTAAACTGCGCCCTGAAACACCCAGCACCCGTAGGGTGCGCAGCATGCCCATGCGCTGCTCTAACGCTAGGCCCAGTGCAGCCTGAACAATAAATAACCCTACCACCCAGGCGAGTAGTCCTAGTGCGGTCAGGTTTAAGTGAAAGCTTTCAGTAAGTTGACCGGGGGAGGCAAGACTGGTGGCACGGGTAAACGTGAATTCGGGTGGTGCTTCTGATAATGCGCCTGGTGCAGTCACCATACGTGTAATTTCTTCGCCGATTTCGAGTAACTGCGCTGCGGCAGCGATATCCATGATCAGCGTGTTGGGCGGTAGCGCTGGCGATAAAGTCAGCGGGGGAAGTTGTTTGCCACTTGCCAAGGTTGGCGTGGCGCTGACTGCGTTTGCTCGCTCAAGTCCTAGGGTCGCCAAAGTGTCAGGTGCGATACCTGTCTGCCATGGGGGCATTAGAAAGCCAGTCAGCGATGCGGTGGTATCTGTTTGGCCTAACGCATTACCGCTTGGAAGTGTTAGCGGATCGATACCGATGATTGACAGCCGAGTCCCATCTTGGGTCGCAACCTGGCCTTCTATAATGGGGGAAATGGGTAAGCCCTCTTGTCGCAATGCATAGTATTCGGCACGTGTGAGCGGGGCACCATCGCGTCGCTCCAATTGATCAAGTTGGCTATCAAACATCGCATCGGCACGGGCGTAGCTGTCGCGGGCGGTCGCGTTGATCGCTTGGATGCCGCTCCATAGGGCGCTGGCTACCCATAGCCCGAGCAGCAGCATAGCCAATTGGCCTGGGTGACGACGGTAGTGAGCGAGTAGCGTTGCCAGTACCGTGGGCATTGCTTTGATCATAAAGCGGTATTGATCAGTTGGCCGTGGCGCAAACGTAGGCAGCGATCAAGCGGCTCGGCCACTTGCGGGCTATGGGTTACCACCAGTAGCGCACACTGAGTTTCGTGAACAAGCTTTAACAGTAGTTGAAGCACTTCACCTGCAGTGGTTTCATCCAAATTGCCCGTGGGTTCATCGGCAAGCAGCAGGGGCGGTCGTGGTGCCAAGGCCCGGCCAATCGCTAAGCGCTGCTGCTGCCCGCCTGAGAGTTGTTCAGGGTAACGTTTTTCAAGGCCATTAAGACCTAACCGTTCGATAAGGTAGGCGGTCCAGTCGGCATCGTCGCGGTTGGCTAAGCGTGCCTGCAATCGGATATTGTCGATAACCGCTAGACTGGGGATTAAGTGAAATTGTTGGAACACCAGGCCTAATTGTTCGCGGCGTAGCTTGGCTCGCGCGGGTTCAGGTAAAGAGGCTAGGTTTTGACCAGCGAGAGTGATGTTGCCTTGGTCTGGCAGATCTAGCCCAGCAGCAAGATGCAGTAGCGTGGATTTGCCGCTCCCCGATTCGCCCATGAGCGCTAGGCTTTGACCCGGCGCCAAATGAAGGGTGACATCTTCCAATACTCGAATGGGGCCTTGGGGTGTTGAGTAGGTTTTATATACTTGATCGAATGCCAGCATGAATTACTCTTGTTTACAATATGGGCCCCTACTCTTCAAAAGGAGTATCAGTAGAGTTACGCTCTCCATATACCGCTATGCCGCCTCTTCCGGTACGCTTTATGAAATACATGCTTTTATCGGCTGCATCAATGAGTTCACTTGCATTACCAAATCCACCGTCATCTAAGCAGGCAATACCTATTGAGACCGATACATGGATAGGATGTTGGTCATCGTGAGCCATGGGGGTTTTTTCTAAGCGCTGGGCAATTCTTTGAGCGAATAAGTGGGCTGCTTTAGCATCTTCATCTGGCAAAATGATGAGAAACTCTTCCCCTCCCCACCGTCCTGCCAAGTCTCCCTCACGGACCAATGCCTGTAAGGTTTTACCAAATTTTTCGAGCACAGCATCGCCCATTTGGTGACCATACTGGTCATTAAGTTTCTTGAAGTGGTCGAGATCAATAAACACCACTGACATGGTTCGAGACTGGCTTTGACACAGTTTGAAGCGTTTTTGCAGTTGCTCCTCAAGCCATGCACGGTTAGCGAGACCAGTGAGTGTATCTGTGCGCGAGCGTTCTTCTAAATCATCTTGACGCTTATGCAGTGAAGCGAGTTCTGCTTGCTGGCTATCAAGGCGTGCGTTTAACAATAGCGTTTGGTGGAACAGCAATTGCTGAGCTTCAGCCAGCAGTGACTCATTATCTTGCATGGGGGGGGCTGCCATTTGCAACATATCGACTAAGGCAGGTAACTGCTGCTGAATATTCTCCAATAAATGACGCAAAGAAATTGTATGGGCCCCCTCATGTGCTTCAAATTCTCGTATCACATTAACCAGTGCCTGCGCGGGATGGGATGAGAGCCAAGCATCCGCGATCGGCCCGGATAGCTGAATACACAGCATGTCGGGAGAGGCAATATTGTATTCACCGTGGCTATCGCAAATACGCTGGGCTAGAGGCGTAGGAACGCCCCATTTTGCCGCAAGCCAAGCCCCTACTTGTGAATGGTCACAGCCAAACAGCTCTTGCTCCGCCGCTGATAATTGACGATGGTTATACGTAGCAGTTGAATATAGCTTGTTGATTTCTGAAGGATATGTCGCCCGTAAGGCTAGGATGCCAATATCTTGAAGTAGAGCAGCGGTAAAGACAGGCCCGGCTGAATCGGGGCAAATATGTACGGCTAGATAGCGTGCTGCTAAAGAGGCAATGAT
The DNA here is from genome assembly GCF_050269715.1 of Halomonas sp. NPDC076908. NCBI lineage: Bacteria > Pseudomonadati > Pseudomonadota > Gammaproteobacteria > Oceanospirillales > Halomonadaceae > Halomonas > Halomonas sp. NPDC076908. The sequence continues at coordinate 35,738 of NZ_JBNNIW010000021.1, forward strand.
GGACCGCATCCATACTTTCTGGTAGTGGATGTCAACGGCTTTATTTTGTAAAAGACTGAAGCTCAAAACCGCAGCAAGGGTGGCATCTAATCCCAGGCGAGCTGTCGCCTCCCGGCAAGCATGTACTTTTACGGGAGTACGTGAAAAGAAGGCGCTATTGGCTAGTGCTATAATCCGCAAGGTTAGTGCTGGGTCGCGCTCAATGGCATTGGCGTAATCGCTAACCGAAGGTTGATCAGAGCGCGCTATTTTTAGAATTTTAATAGCCACCGTGGGCAACGTTGGTAGGTTAGAGCATTTGAGCAGATCCGCTATCAAAAAAGCAGGTACTTCAGTCGATAAAACCAGACCTTTAGAATAGTCCTCTACTGGGATGGACCGCATTGCTCTCTCCTAACTCGTATTGGCTTCCAGCAAAGGCTTTCCACCGTTCCTCGTCACTTCAATTACTAAGGGTAGATGGCTGTATTTCAGTGCGTTGTTGTAGTTCATGATAGCGCGATGAGGAGCAAAAAGGTGCTTGCTACGCATATAATTAACTGAAAATTCCTTATATTTTGTGCTGAATGCATGATGATTTTGTTTGCAGCTTTAGAAGACGGGTATGCAAAGCTTACTTTTGAAAAAATTTTTTCAAAAAAATGAGCCAAAAAAATTTTAAGTAACGCTACTTTGTAATTTATTTCTTAAATTTTTGTAAGCTCTTTCTTACAGAAGTTAGTGGACAAATAGGTTGTGTAAGTGGTACCAGCGCTCGACTAAAGGTTAAGGAACTTAGCCTTTTTTTATTTCCTCCATACTACCATACTAGTTGTGTCAGTCGTGGCTGCCACTTGCTACGGACGCTCACATTCGGATTTAGGTGTTATGCACACGACCTTACAAACGCTTTGGCAGGAAACCCGTGACAGCGACTCGGTTCGCCATCGTCTTCATGACGTATTGCGGCAAGCGATCATTCGAATGGTACTTGCGCCTGGGCAAGCGCTTTCTGAGAAAGAGATTGCGGATCTATTTGCGGTTAGCCGTCAACCAGTGAGAGAGGCATTTATACGGCTATCGGAGTCTGGATTGGTGGAGGTGCGCCCTCAGCGGGGTACTTATGTGGTGCGTATTTCCCGCCAAGCAGTACTTGAAGCACGCTTTATTCGTGAGTCGCTTGAGGTCTCAATAACGTTGGAAGCCGTCAAACGGCCACTTCAGCCTAGTGTGTTAATGGAGCTTAACGAGTTAATCGTTCGTCAGCGCAGCTGTATTGAGCGCCAGGATCATGACCGCTTTTTCTTTCTTGATGAGATGTTCCATCGCACGCTGGCATTCTCGACGGGGCAGGTCATGGCTTGGAAAGTGGTCGAGGATGTGAAAGCTCAGTTAGACAGGGTGCGCTACTTGAGTATTCCTGATTCTACACCTATCGCTAAGTTAGCTGATCAGCACCAAGCCATCGTGGATGCGGTAGCTGCAGCTGATACTCAAGCGGCAGTAGAAGCGATGAGTATTCATCAACGTGAAATCCTTAACTCGTTACCTGAACTGGAGCGTCGTTTCCCGGACATGTTTGAAGAGGTGGCGTTAGTTACGCCAGCGCTGGCTATTTAAATCAGCCATTAAGAGCTACGACACTGAGTTTATCGAATGTCCTTACTAGCTATGTGTATAGGCTGGTGAAAACCCAACAATAAATGAAGACCTTTAAGGAGCATAAAATGAAACTTACAAAATTACTTCCCGCTATTGCGCTGCTGGTAGTTGGTAACTCAGCACACGCCGCTTACCAGCTGAATATTTCAATAGCATTAAGCCCTCAAGATCCTATCGCTCAGGCAATAGTAGATGCTCAGCAAGCAATTGAGGAGCGCTCTGAAGGAGAGCTCACGGTTCAGCTTTTTCCTAATAGTCAGCTTGGCTCAGATGAAGATGTGGTAGAGCAAATTCGTAGTGGTGCCAATATTGCGATCCTTATTGATGCTGGGCGTTTATCAGAGTACCAGCCAGAACTGGGGATTTTAAGCGCCCCTTATTTAGTTGAAGACTATAGTGATTATCATCAAATCACCAACTCACCACTTTACCTGGATTGGGTAGAGAGTTTGGCCGACTCAAGCGGTTTGCGGCTGCTTAATTATAACTGGTTCCAGGGCACTCGACAGATGTTGACCCAAAAGGAAGTTAATACACCCGGTGATTTGCGGGGTGTGCGTGTGCGAACCATTAACTCGCCTGTCTGGGTGAATACCATTGAAGCCATGGGGGCTACTGCCACCCCATTACCATGGTCGGAGGTTTACTCCGCTCTACAGCTAGGCTCCATTGATGGTGCAGAAGCGCAGCTTACCGGTGCTGAAGGGCAAAACCTCCACGAGGTAATCACCCATATAGCATTGACGAATCATATTCACTTAATGACAGGTATCGCCACCTCTGAGCAGTGGTATCAATCCTTGCCTGAAGAGTTACGCACCATTCTTGATGAGGAGTTACTAAAAGCCGGAGAAGTTGCTAGTCAGGCGACGGCCGATGAGCAAGAGGGCGTCCGCGAGCGTATGGAAGCCGCTGGCGTAACGTTTAATGATGTTGATCTCGATGTTTTTCGTGAGCGGGTGGGGAGCGTCTATGAGGGACTAGGTTACGACCAATACCGCGAACAACTGCTGACTGAGGAGTAATCAGCACCAACCCCCACCCCCACATGTTTTAAGGTGGGGGTACTTCCTTTTCGCTAGTTTCTAACAATCCGCATGCCCCATGGGGCGAGGAATGCTGTATGTGGTATTGGTACGATAAAGGTGAGGAGTGGCTAGCCATTACGCTACTCGGTGGTACGTCTCTTTCCATGTTAGTAAGTTCAACGGCTAGAGCCATTGGGCAACCCTTTGCTGGTGGTGCTGAGCTGGCTCAATTTCTATTTATCTGGACCGCGGTATTAGGCGCCGATATTACCTTGCGGCGGGGCGGGCAGGTGCGAATCGATGCATTTGTAGTTCGAATGCCAGCCAAGCTGCAATGGGTCGTGACAAGCCTTTGCCTTGCGATGATGGCGCTCTTTCTCGTTCTTCTCATCTGGTATGGCTTTGCTTTAGCCACCTCAAATTGGCAGCGGCCTATGGGGGTAGCTGGGCTGAGCTACGGTTATATCACGCTAGCGTTGCCAGTCGGTGCTTCATTAATGCTGCTAACCCTAATACGTCGGGTTGTCGCAAACGGCATCATCGGTAGTTTGGTGACTGACGATGATGAGATTGTGGAGGAAGCGCTATGACAGCTGTTTTACTGCTGGGCTTCGGCTTACTCCTCATGGCCATTGGCATGCCCGTTGCTTTCGCCATTGGCATTGCGGGTTTTTCTTACTTTCTACTGCCGGACACCTTTTTACCTACTAGCATCGCGGTGCAGCGAATAGTCTCATCAACACAATCATTTCCCTTGTTAGCCGTCCCGCTATTTATATTTATTGGCCACCTGATGAACGCCAGTGGTATTACCCCACGCCTGGTTCATCTTTCTACCTTGCTGGCGGGATGGATGAGCGGTGGTTTAGCCCAGGCAAGTATCGTGTTGAGCACCTTGATGGGCGGTGTGTCAGGTTCAGCCGTGGCGGATGCCGCTATGCAATCTCGTGTGCTAGGTAAAAGCATGATTAAAGGTGGGTATTCACCTGGCTTTACAGGTGCTGTGCTCTCTGTAGGAGGGTTAATCACCGCGACAATACCGCCTAGTATTGGCTTGATCCTGTATGGCTACCTGGGTGAAGTTTCCATCGGGCGTTTGTTTATTGCAGGCCTTGTGCCGGGGTTCCTGTTAATGGTGGCGCTTATGGTGACCACGTATATTGTGTCCAAGCGGCGGGGATACCTTCCAGTAAGGGAGAACCTTCCCACGGGTAGCGAGGTTTTAAAGGCCCTGCGTAGTAGCATTTGGGCAATTCTTTTCCCGGTATGGTTAGTAGTAGGTATTCGCTATGGCCTGTTTACGCCTTCAGAAGCGGGCGCGTTTGCAGTGGCTTATGCACTATTTATCGGCTGCGTTATACATAGGGAAATGGGGATTAAAGAAATCCTGAACGCTATGCGTGCCAGCGTTAGAGATATTGGCATGATCATGCTGATTATTATGTTCTCTGGAATTATTGGCTATGTCGTTTCATTCGAAAGAGTGCCACAAACAATAGCTGAACTGACCCTGGGCTTATTCTCTAGTCAAATAACGCTGCTGCTTACCTTGGCCGTGCTACTTATTTTTCTAGGGATGTTATTAGAAGCTACGGTCGTTGTAATGTTGTTAACACCTATTTTGGTGCCTGTTGTTAAAGCAGCGGGTGTTGATCCTGTGCATTTTGGGCTACTAATGATGACGCTGGTTACCTTTGGTGGCATGACACCTCCCGTAGGCATTTCCATGTATACGGTGTGTGGCATCTTACGTTGCTCTTTTTATGATTATAGTCGTGAACTGTTGCCCTTTGCTTTAGCGGTGTTTGCGGTAGTGCTGGGCATTATATTTTTCCCCAATGTAGTGCTCTTTTTGCCTAATTTACTGCTGGGTTAAAACTACCTGTGACACTCACCTAATAAAAGGAGAAACAATAATGTTTAACGATAATATTGAGTTCATGGGTAAAGATTTCCTGTTAGAAAATGAAGCAGCCCGACGGCTTTACCATGAACATGCGGCCATTATGCCGATTTGCGATTATCACTCACACTTAGATCCGGTTGAAATCGCTAATAATATCCAGTTCGATAATTTAACCCAGCTATGGCTCAAAGGGGATCACTATAAATGGCGCGCCATGCGCTGTGCAGGCATTGCCGAGCAGCGAATTACCGGCGATGTCAGTGACCGAGAACGCTTTCAAGCCTGGGCGGAAACAGTACCCGACTGCCTTGGTAATCCGCTCTATCACTGGACGCATCTTGAGCTGCAAAAACCGTTGGAAATCGACAATCTGCTGCTTTCACCCCAAACAGCTGAGGAAGTTTGGCACCTGTCTCAACAGCGATTAGCAACTCCACAGCTGAGTGCCCAAGGTATTTTGGAGCGCTTTAACGTGCGTACCGTTTGTACCACCGATGACCCCGTCGACAGCTTGGAAACCCACCAACGCCATGCGCAGGCGAACAATGGGCCGACTATGCTGCCGACATTTCGGGCCGATACGGTGCTCAAAATAGAGCAGCCAACCTTTGTTGACTACCTTGCCACGCTGGAAGTTGCCAGTGGCGTCACGATAAAGCGTTTCGATGACTTGCTAGGGGCCCTGTTCCTGCGTCTTGAGCATTTCGCCAGTCTAGGTTGCTGCCTTTCCGATCATAGCCTAGAGAAGCCGGTCTTTGTCGCGCCTCCTTCGGTCCAGGAGCTGGATCGGATACTCGAAAGCAGAAAGCGTGGCAAAGAGCTGAGCCACGACGAGGCCCACGGCTTTACCACTGCGGTACTGCTATGGCTTGGCAAGGAGTACGCCCGACGAGGCTGGGTAATGCAGCTTCATATTGGTGCTTTGCGCGATTTAAGCCAGCGTGGTCGACGCGAAATAGGTGCTAACAGTGGTTTCGATGCGATTGGCGATATCACGTACGCAGAGCCCTTGGCGGCGCTATTGGATGCGCTTGATAGCGAGCACCAACTGCCACGCACCGTGCTGTATAACCTCAACCCAAGGGATAACGAAATGCTTGCAGGGTTGGCGGGCTCCTTTCAAGGCGATGGCATCCCCGGCAAGGTGCAGTTTGGCGCCGCTTGGTGGTTTAACGACCAGCGCGATGGTATGGAGCGCCAGCTGACGACCCAAATGCAGTTTGGTCTGCTGCGTCACTTTGTGGGCATGCTGACGGATTCGCGTAGCCTGCTATCGTTCTCTCGCCACGACTACTTCCGACGTATTTTTTGCCAAATGTTAGGCGCTCAAATGGCCCGCGGTGAGTTACCCAATGATATCGATCGTGTCGGTGAGCTGGTGCGTGCGGTGTGTTACCACAATGTGCAGCGTTACTTATTTGAGCGTTAATTCTTTTTGCGACTTACTCCTTACTCCTTGTGATGGATTTACCATGATCATTAGCGATGCATATTTAATCGTAACGTCTCCAGGCCGCAATTTCGTCACCCTGAAAATTGTTACCGAGTCCGGCGTGTATGGTATAGGCGATGCCACTTTAAATGGCCGTGAGCAGGCGGTGGTCGCCTACCTTGAAGAGCATGTGCTACCAACCCTGATTGGCCGCGACGCCAGCCGCATTGAAGATATCTGGCACTTTCTTTACCGCGGTGCTTACTGGCGGCGGGGGCCAGTCACCATGTCGGCCATTGCGGCAGTTGATTTAGCGCTATGGGATATCAAGGCGAAAGCGGCAGGCATGCCGCTGTATCAGCTGCTGGGTGGCAAAAGCCGTGAGCGAGTGATGACCTATGCCCACTGCACTGGTAAAGATATCGAAGGCTGTCTTAGCGAAGTAGAGAAGCATGTGAAGCTTGGTTACCGCGCAGTTCGGGTGCAAGCAGGTGTGCCAGGCATTCCCACCACCTACGGCGTTACCAAAAAGGCAGGAGAGCGTTACGAGCCCGCCGATGCAGAGTTGCCCAGCGAGAATGTGTGGAGCACTGAAAAATACCTCAATCATGTGCCTAAACTATTTGCCGCGGTGCGCGATCAGTTCGGTGACGATTTACATATCCTGCATGATGTTCACCACCGTTTGACGCCCATTGAAGCAGCCAGGCTGGCTAAAGAAGTTGAGCCTTACCATCTATTTTGGCTGGAAGATTGTGTGCCCGCTGAGAACCAAGAGAGCTTTCGGTTGATTCGCCAGCACTCCACCACGCCGCTGGCGGTGGGTGAAGTGTTTAACTCGATACACGATTACCGTGAGCTACTGGAAGGACAATTGATTGACTATGTCCGCACGCCGCTTAGCCATGGTGGTGGCATTACCCATGTGCGCAGAATTGCTGATTTAGCCTCGCTTTACCATGTGCGCACCGGCTTTCATGGCGCGACGGATCTATCTCCTGTGTGCTTAGGCGCCGCGATCCATTTTGATACATGGGTACCTAACTTTGGTATCCAGGAGCATATGCCCCACGAAGCGATAGTGGATACGGTGTTCTCCCATGATTACCAGTTTGTCGATGGGCACTTTATTGTTGGCGAAACCCCTGGGCACGGCGTGGATATTGATGAACAGTTAGCCAAACAGTACCCCTACAAGCGTGCCAGTCTGCCGGTGAACCGGTTGGAAGATGGCACTCTTTGGCACTGGTAAGGAGCGATCGATGCCGAACGTTGAACACTTTCCGTCATCCAAAAAGCATGCGAGTAACATAGCGATTGTCCACTTGGGCTTGGGTGCCTTCCACCGTGCCCATCAAGCGGTATATTTAGAGCGCTATCGCCAGCGCAGTGGTGATGGTGAGTGGGGCATATGTAGCGCGAACTTGCGCTCAAGCGTAGGTTTGGTTGATAGCCTGCGTGATGCTAACTACCGCTATCAGGTAGCCGAGTACGCCGATAGCGATAGCGTTACGCTGCGCGAAATCGGCGTGATCGAAGAGACGTTGTTCTCTGGTCGTAATAGCTCTGGCAATAGCGCGGACGATAGCATGGATAGCTGGGGCCGCGACCGGGAAGCGCTGTTAGTGCGAATGGCTTCCGCCGATACGCGAATGGTGACTCTAACGGTGACCGAGAAGGGCTATTTTTTAAACCCTGCCAGCGGAGTGCTGAGAGTCGATGACCCGATGATCATCGGTGATATTGCCTCGCCTCAGCAGCCGCGCACGGCCCCCGGGCTAATCGTAGAGGCGTTAGCTCGGCGGCGTGAAGCAGGCATCGCCCCCTTTACCGTGCTGTCTTGTGACAACATGCCGGATAACGGGCAGCGTGCACGCCAAGCGGTGGTACAACTGGCTGAGCAGCGCGATGAGTCCCTGGCGAGTTGGATTGCCAGTGAGGTTGCCTTTCCTTGCAGCATGGTCGATCGCATCGTGCCTGCCATGACCAATGTGGATTTTGAACGCTTGGCGGCGCTGGGAGTTAATGATCCCAATGCGGTGGTATGCGAGGCTTTTTCTCAGTGGGTGGTTGAGGATAACTTCCCCATGGGGCGCCCAAAATGGGAAGCGGAGGGCGTTGAGATGGTTGCCGATGTGGCGCCGTTTGAAACCATGAAGCTACGTATGCTCAATGGCAGCCACTCTTTGCTTGCCTATCTTGGCGCGATTGCAGGTATCGAAACAGTTTATGACGGAGTAAATGATCCGAAGCTTCGCGCTTTATTACGTCGTTATATGCTTGAAGAGACAGCGCCTACACTTGAGATGCCCAAAGGCATCGATTTAGACGCTTACGCTGACTCGCTGCTGGCACGTTTTGCCAATGACAGTCTACGCCATCGCCTGCAGCAAATTGCCATGGACGGCAGTCAAAAGCTTCCGCAGCGTTGGCTTTCCGGCACCCTGGAACGCAGCGCAGCAGGGCTATTATCTCCCTGTGTAGCGTTGGGAGTGGCTGCCTGGGTTCGTTACACTCAAGGCGAAGATCTATTGGGGAATGGCTACATCGTCGATGACCCGCTAGCCAAGCGCTTCGCCGACTTACACAGCACCCATGGTGCCGATGCAAGTGCGTTGGTGGCCGCTTTTTTGGCCATGGACGATGTGGTGCCTAGCGCATTAGCGGCGGATAAGGTGTTTGCTCAGTTTGTACTCACGGCGTATCAAACGTTGACCCAAGACGGGCTGAATGGGGCGCTCTCGGTGCTTGAGCGCAACTAATTAAAAGGAGAGATCTCCATGGAGCATACCTGGCGCTGGTTTGGCCCTAATGATGCTATTCGATTGGAAGAGATTCGCCAGACAGGCGCCACCGGTATCGTTACGGCACTGCATGAGGTGCCCAATGATCAGGTATGGTCGGTTGAGGCGATCCGTGAGCGACAGCAAATGATCGAAGCCGCTGGCCTGAGATGGTCGGTGGTAGAGAGCGTACCGGTACATGAGTCGATTAAAAAAGGTCTGCCCGAACGGGATGCCCTGATAGCTACCTACTGCCAAACACTGCGCAATTTGGCGGCTTGTGGTGTCGACATCGTTTGTTACAACTTTATGCCGGTGCTGGACTGGACGCGTACGGATCTAACGTATGCGCTGCCGGATGGCGCCTTGGCGCTACGCTTTGATCAAACAGCGTTTGCCGCCTTTGATCTTTACCTGCTCAAGAGACCCGCGGCAGAGGCTGAGTACAGCGCCAAGGAGCAAGCACAAGCAAGCCACTATCTTGAGGGGCTAGATAGCGCTGGCCGTGACAAGCTGGTCAATACGCTGATCGCAGGGCTGCCAGGAGCAGAAGAGCACTACACCCTTGAACAGTTTCGCGCAGTGTTAAAAGAGTACGCTGAGGTTGATGCTGCTAAATTACGGGAGAACCTAGGTTACTTTCTCCAGAGAGTTATTCCGGTAGCGGAAGAAGTGGGCATTCGTATGGCGATTCATCCAGATGACCCGCCACGGCCACTGCTAGGGCTGCCCCGGGTGGTTTCGACTCGTGAAGATGCCCAGTGGATTATTGATCGGGTTCCCAGCCCCGCCAATGGATTAACGCTTTGCACGGGCTCTTACGGCGTTCGTGAAGACAATGACTTGGTGGCCATGACTCGCCATTTTGCCCCACATATTCATTTTATCCACCTGCGCGCCACGAAGCGGGAAGCGGATACGCTCTCGTTCCATGAAGCGCCGCATCTAGCGGGTGATGTCGATATGGTGGGCGTGATTCACGCCTTGGTGGAGGAAGAGCGGCGCCGAGCGCGCGAGGGTGGGGCGCGGTTGCCGCTGCGCCCGGATCACGGCCACCAGCTTCTTGATGATCAGCAGCGCAACACGGCTCCGGGTTATCCACTCTATGGGCGCCTGCGCGGCTTGGCCGAACTGCGCGGTGTGGAGCTAGCGGTGAGGCAGTTAACTATTCGATAAGCTCGCGGCTCATTGTTCTTCAAAATCGGCTTATTGCTCTTCAAAAACTGCTCTTCAAAAGTTGCTCTTCAAAATAGACAAGCCCCGCTGCTTTAACGAATCAGCGGGGCTTTTTTGCGGTGCAACGACTAACGATTAGCGAGGTGCAGGGGGTGCTTCAGCACTGATCAGTGTCGGTTCGGGTACCTGCTCCATACGCTGGCGCTCTTGGTCAAGAATCGCTAGCGCCTGCTCATTGGTAACCCGTGAAGCGGGCGTGACTAGACTCACTACCACACCCACTAGCAGTGCTACTAGCACCGCGGGAATGCTTGGGTTACCCCAGAAGGCCGTCCAGTCGCTATTGGCGATAATCGTTAAAGAGGTTGCTGACGCGCTGATAAGCGTTGCGATAGCGCCCTGCCAGTTGTAGCGGGGCCAGAAGCGACCGAGCATGGCACTCACAAACAGCCCAGAAAGAATCGTCGAGATCATACGGGTGATGTAGGTGATCACGTTATCCGAAGCCAGTGCGAACAGCAGCGCCAGACCGATCGTTGCCACTAAGGCAATACGCGAGAAGCGTACTACGTTGCGCGCTGACGGCGTGCGTCCCGTTGCCAATACATACAAGTCGCGGATCAGGGTAGAAACCCCGGCAATCGCATCGGAGCTGGCGCTGGACATCGTCGCAGAGAGGCCCGCAACCAACAGTAGCAGACCCAACCCTAGCGGCATGATTTCAGTAGCTAGAAAAGGGAAAGCGTAGTTGCTGTTTTCAAGCCCGGGATTAAGCGCGTGGGTGGCCATACCAATAATGGCGGGAATGATTGAGAAGCCTAGATAAAGAACGCCGGTGATTAAAAAAGAACGGCGCACTGACTTAACTGATTCGCCAGAGTAAATCCGTTGGCGGAAAGAAGGAGTGGCGAGTACACCAATGGCAATAACAGCAGCTAATGATAGCGCTGGCAGTGCACCAATTTGACCGATACCTAGAAAGCTTGTGGCGCCCGCATCCATACCTGCGGTCAGGCCTGAGAAGCCGCCCACTTCCACCAGCGCCAAAATGGCCATCAAAATAAAACCTGCGAACAGCACCACCGCTTGAATAGTGTCGGTCCAGATAACCGCAAAGTAACCGCCTACGACACAGTAAATACCAAAGCCTAGCGCAACCAAAATGCGCGCAGTGGTTAGATCAATACCCGCCATCCATGAGAGGTAGAGGCCACCGCCAAGAATATGCGCGCCGAGCCAGCCGATACAGGCGATATAGATCAGCAGTGCGACCACATTGCGCACCAGACGGTTGGCGCCGACGTAGTAGGCGAGCTCTTCACTCATGGTCATAAAGCGCAGCTTACGTACTGAGGAAAAGCAGACGGCAAGTAACAGCACCCCAACTGCGCCACCGATACCGTACAAAGCGCCTGCCCAGCCATTCGCATAACCAAACCCGACGGCACCCATACTGGAACCGGTGCCTACCATCGTGGCCACAGTGGTGCCCACGGTAAGAAAGAGTGGAACGCTGCGTCCACCGAGTAGAAAGTCGTCTCCGTTGCCGCGCTTATGCCTGGAAACCCACCATCCAAACACAATCATGGCGACAATATAGAGCACGAAGGTGACGAGGAATATTTGACTGTTCATGTTAACCTCTTGTCGTTGTTTATCCGGCCGTTGCCGCGGCTGGAAATAGGCAATGGAAGCGATTGCCGCGAGGCTTTTTTATCCTAATCGCGCGGTAATCTGGCGCTGCGCCCTTGCCGGGGCGCAGCGCTTTTTTTGGTACTTAAAATTGGGTGTTTAAGCGCGATCAGCGCGGAAACACTTCACATCAACTTCTACTTTGCAATCCACCACCAAGTCTTGAACGCTACAGATACGCGCCGGTGGGTTGTCGCCAAATATCTCCTTGAACACCTTGTTAAACGAGGTGAAGTAGCGCGCATCGGTCAGCACCGTAGTGACATGCACGACATCTTCGACGCCGTAACCGGCTTCTTGCATAATGGCCAGACAGTTGTCAAAGGCGAGACGGGTCTGCTCAACAATGCCGCCTTCAACCACTTCGCCATCGGTCATAGGCGTTTGGCCGGAGACGTATAGCCAGCCACCGGCCTCTACGGCGCGGGCAAAGGGCAGCTTCTGACCGCCGGTTCCCACACCGCCTTCGGTGCCATATCGAGTAATACTCATGGGGTTTGCTCCTGTTTGGGGGAAAGGGGGGTAATGGTTTGAGAAATACGTTCTGTTCTGCGTAGCATTCGGCCAGCGCGCTGGTCGCTAATAGCGCCTTGGTGGTAGGCGATCTTTCCATTCACCACCACCAGATCGATACCTTTAGCGGCCGCGATGGGGGCCTCGTAATTGGCGGTATCTTCCAGCACCGTGAGATCAAACAGGGTGAGGTCTGCATAGGCGCCAATACGAATTTCACCGCGATCGGTTAAGCCAAAATTCGCCGCCGAGAGGCTGGTCATCTTGCGCACCGCTTCGGCCAGTGGCATGAGCTTTAAGTCGCGGCTGTAGTGAGCCAGCACCCGGGGGAAAGCTCCCCACAGGCGCGGATGTGGGTGCGGATCATTCGGTAAGCCATCGGAGCCCACCATGGAGAGCGGATGTGCTAACACCTGTTGCATATCCGCCTCACTCATATTGTGGTAAACCGCACCCGCTGGCTGTAGCTTCCTGGCGGCGTCTAGCAGTGACAAATCCCACTCGGCGGCGATCTCTTTAAGGGGGCGACGCGCCTGCTCTGGGTGAGGGGTAGACCAGGTAATCGTGATCTCAATCTCGTCTGTGACTTGACCTAAGTCGAGAGTGGAAGAGCCCGCCGTGTAGGGGTAGCAGTCGCAGTGGGCATGCTGGTGTTGGGCGGCAGTCTCTAATTTACTCAGCGCCTTGCCTGCGCCGCCCCAATTACCCGCGCCCGCGCATTTAAGATGCGAGATCACTAGCGGTACTCGCCCATCCCGAGCGGTGCTAAAGGCTTCGTCCATAGCCTCCAGCAGGCCAGCAAACTCATCACGCAGGTGGGTGGTATAGACACCGCCTGATTTTCCTACCGCCGCCACCAGAGGGGCCATTTCAGTGGTCGGTGCACTTATCGCATTACGGTAGGCAAGCCCTGAGCTCAGCCCCAGTGCGCCTTCCTCAAGCGCTTGGCGTAGCAGGACTTCCATTTTGGCGACTTCTTCTGCAGAAGCGGGGCGGGCAAAGCTATCCATTACCTGGCTGCGCAGGCTGGTATGCCCTACTAAGGCGGCGACATTAATGCTTGGTTGGGCGGTGTCTACCGCATTGGCGTAGGCGGCGAAGCTTGGGTATCGGAAGTCTTCTACGTTGCCCAATAGATTCATTGGGTCAGGGACTTCGCTGGTGAGTGTGACCGGGCTTGCGCTGATGCCGCAGTTGCCCACAACAACGGTGGTTACCCCTTGGGTCAGCTTTGGCAGCATCTCGGGGGTACGAATCACATTGGTATCGTCGTGGGTGTGAACATCAATAAAGCCTGGGGCTAAATAGCGCTCTTCGGCATCGATGATTGTTGTAGCGGTGGCATAGGGCATGGTTCCGATAGCGCAGATACGCTCGCCTTGAATAGCCACATCGGCACGAAAATGAGCAGCGCCTGAGCCATCCAGCACATTGGCGTTACGAATTAATAGGTCGTAAACCATCTTAATCTCCTAGCGGCTGGCGGTTGTCGCCACCGCGATGGTCATCCAGGCTCAGCTTGAGTCGGCGCAATTTGGTACGCGATCGCTCGCGATGGCGCATGGCAAGTTCAAGTGCCAACACATCGATAACGGCCAGCATGGCGTAGCGAGAGGCGGAAGGATGGAAAATAAAGTCGGTCTCCCGGGAGGTCACCGGCAGCACGATGTCGGATGTTGCGGCCAATGGAGAATTCATTGCGGTGATGGCGATCACCTTGGCGCCGTACTGCTTGGCAATCTGTGCAGACTCGACCATCTCAGGGGTGTAGCCAGTGGCGGAGAGCACAACCACTACATCTTCGGGTTCAAGGGTTGATGCCACCATGCGGGGTAATAATGCTTGTGGGTAAGCACTGATCGCATAGCCAAGGCGTACCAAACGAAACTGGAGCTCCTGGCTAAGCATGCTAGAACCGCCGCCAGCACCAAACACCAGTATCTGGCGTGCCTGATCTAACTGTTCAACCGCGCCTGCCACATCGGCCTGGGCGAGTAGGTCACGGTTGAGCGCAAGGGTTTGCGTGGCGATGTCATACACCACGCTTGAGCTGTCTTCGGGGGTTGCTTCTTGAATGAATCGGCGGCCAGCGGCCAAGGCGCGGGTTAAGCGTGTTTTTAAGTCGCGTACGTTAGTGCAGCCGATAGCGCGGGCAAAGCGGGTGACGCTGGCGTCGCTCACCCCGGCGCGCTGGGCAATATCACCAATGCTGGCTTCGGTAACAAACTCGATGTCAGCGAATATCAGCTCCGCAACTTTCTTTTCTGCGTCGCGCAGCGCGGCAAAATCAGTGGTAATGCGTGACAAAATGTCTATTTCTTGGCTCACCGTGGACTCCTGATGGTTGCCTCACTTAAAAAATATGTTAGTTTCTAACTTGAAGTCAATGGTTGTGAAAATAACTAACATGGTTAGATTTATTTAAACAGAGAGATAGAGAGGAAGTGGGCGCATGCAAACGACGTCGTTAACGGTGGATAAGGGGAGTGTCGAACTGGTGCCCAATGTACTGTCGGGTGTCAGCCTGCCTGCGGCGGTCGTGTATGAAGATCCGCTTACCCATAACGTAGAGTGGATGCAGCGCTTTGCTGAAGCTCACGGTGCCCGTCTAGCGCCCCATGGTAAAACTACGATGACGCCCGCACTTTTCCACCGGCAGCTTCAGGCAGGGGCGTGGGGCATCACCTTGGCGACTGCCCCGCAGTGTCGTGCGGCCTTCGTCCATGGCGTTACTCGGTTGCTCATGGCCAACCAACTGGTCGGCAAAGCCAATATGGCTATCATCGCCACTCTAATTGAGCAGGGCGCTACGTTTTACTGTGTGGTCGATAGCCATGAGAACGTACGGCAGCTGGGACGCTTCTTTGCTGAACGGGACTTGAGGCTATCGGTGCTAATTGAGGTCGGCGTAGAGGGTGGCCGCTGCGGCTGCCGCAATCAGCAGGAGATTGTTTCGCTAGCAGAGGCGATTGCTGAAGAGCCTGCACTTTCATTAGCGGGGCTTGAAGGCTATGAAGGGGTGGTTCACGGCGATAATCCTGAGTCGGGTATTCGTGCTTATGCTCAATATTTGGTGGATGTAGCCGTGGAGCTTGAGGCCGCTCAGCGCTTCTCCGAGCCTAACCCCATCGTGACGGCCTCAGGCTCCGCTTGGTATGACTTGATCGCAGAGGCTTTTCGTGGGGCACCGCTGCAGGGGCGATTTACCCCGGTGCTTCGCCCGGGGTGCTACGTGGTTCACGACCATGGCTTGTATCGGGAGGCGCAGACTGCTGTCATGGAGCGCCGCCCCGATTTGCAACAGGGGCTTGAGCCTGCACTCGAAGTATTCGCTCAGGTGCAGTCGCTGCCTGAGCCTGGGCTTGCCATTGTGGCGCTGGGTAAGCGCGATATCGGTTACGACCAGTTGCCTATCCCCCTTCGCCGCTACCGGGAAGCCGGTGAGGTTGCGCAACCGTTGTCAGTCACTGGTTGGGAAGTGACTAAAATCATGGATCAGCACACTTTTGTGCGACTTCCGGAAGAGGCTCAGGGTATCGAGATCGGTGATATCGTTGCTTTTGGTGCTTCTCACCCTTGCCTGACGTTTGATAAATGGCGCCAGCTGCTGCTTGTCGACGACCAATTAAACGTTAAAGAGCACTTGGCGACCTGCTTTTAAAAGCCGCCTCGTTCCTTCCTGCCGCTAAGCGGTAACGGCTGTCGATATGCGCGCGATAGCGGCGGGAAGTTCGCTGGCATGGTGGATACCAATCGCGCCCTCAGGGGTTACTTCTTCATTCGGGAAGTGATTGAGATGAATCACGTGCATACCTGCCGCCAACCCCGCTTCCACACCCACTGCCGCATCATCAATCACGATACACGCTTCTGGCGGGTAACCCATGGCGGCAGCGGCCTTACGATACAGTTCTGGATCAGGCTTCCACACGTTCAATGTGTAGGCGCTAAATAGCTTGTCAGCAAAATGGTGGCCTAGTTCGGTACTTTCCAAAGCGCAGCGTATTTTGCGCTCAGGGCCATTCGATACCACTGCTTTGGGATGGAGGTTTAGCTGCTCTAGCGCGGCAGGCATGCCAGGAATGGCCACAAGCTCGGCTCGCATGCGGGCTTCCATACGCGCCCGCATGCCTGCCTCTAGGCTGGCAAATTCACCTTCAGCCAGCGCTTGAAAACGGCCTTCAAGCGTTTGGACGATGGTATGAAAACGCACGCCTCTAAACTCCTCCATATACTGTTGGGCAGAGAAGGGCAGGCTGAACTCGGGAAGAATGTCGCCCATCACTTCGGCAAGCAGTATTTCGCTATCCACCAGGGTGCCATCGCAGTCAAACAGTAGGCAGAGGGGCTTGGCGCTTTGCTTCATCGATAAGTTTCCTCGTTAACTAAGCTGATAGGACGTTCACCCTGCAGTGCCAAGCGAATATTATCCACTGCCCGCTGAGCCATGGCATGGCGGGTTTCATGGGTGGCAGAGCCAATATGGGGAAGTGCAACGACATTCGTCATTTTGGTTAGAGGAGACGAGGCGGGTAGCGGCTCCTGCTCAAATACATCGAGCCCGGCACCCTGAATAACACCGTTCTCAAGGGCCTTTATCAATGCCGCTTCATCAACGACTTTGCCACGGGCGATATTGATGAAAATGGCAGATGGCTTCATCAGCGCAAACTCACTGGCGCCAATCAAGCGTTCGGTCTCGGGTGTCAGCGGTACCGTGACACAGACGAAATCGGCCTCGGCCAGCAGCTCGTTTAGTTCCCGCCGCTCGGCGCCCAACCTGCTTTCTACCTCGGGCTTGGGTGATGCGTTGGAATAAAGTATCTTCATGCCAAAACCCAGGGCACCACGCCTGGCTACCGCTTGCCCGATGCGTCCAAAACCGACCATGCCTAGGGTTTTGCCATGCACATCGCTGCCAAATAGCGCGGGGCCAATACCGGCCTTCCAGTTATCGCTTTTGACTAACTCAGCGAGTTCCACCACGCGGCGTGCGGTGGCCATGATCAGTGCAAAGCCAGTATCAGCCGTAGTTTCGGTGAGCACATCGGGCGTGTTGCACAGCATAATGCCGCGCTTAGTGAGTTCATCCACTGGTATGGTGTCGTATCCGACTGAGATAGTGGCAACTGCCTCTAAGTTTGGTGCCGAGTCTAAAAGCTTAGCTGTAATGGGCAGGCCTGAACCAATAATGCCGTGGGTTTCGGCCAATAGGGCACTGTTCTCAGCATCTGCCAACGATGACGATTTAGGTAGCTCTGTTACCTCGAATAAGTCGCTAAGCTCTGCTACCTGAGCATCGTTAAGCCTTCCTTGAACCAATAGGCGTTTTTTCATTGTTATCTCCTGGTCACTTAGCTTTTATTAAAATTCGTTTAAACAGCCTGTTGGCTGGCTTCAAGGGTTTGTAGCTGGTTGCGATTTGGCAAGCCTTCCATGTCACCCACCACTTGGATAGCTTGAGCACCAATCAAATTACCCCGCTGGGTGGCGTGGCGAGCCGAGTAGCCATCCAGTAACGCACTAATAATACCAACGGCGAAGCCATCGCCAGCACCTACGGTATCTACCACCTCTGCTACGCGGCAACCGGGCACTGTGAAATGCTCCTCTTGGCCGTCTAGGTTGCCACGATAATAGCTGCCTTCAGGGCCTAGTTTAATGATCACGGCAGAGGCACCTTGATCCAGATAGTAGCCTGCTACGTCATAAGGCGTCTTCTGCCCAGTGAGCAGTTGCCCTTCGGAAAGCCCAGGTAGTACCCAGTCTGAGCGCGCGGCAAGGGCATTAAGCGTATCACGCATATCGGCTTCGCTAGCCCAAAGGCTGGGGCGTAAATTAGGATCGAAGGAGATACTGGCGCCGCTGTTGCGGGCTTGTTCGAGCGTATGGAAAGCGAGTTCTCGGGCAGAAGTGGATAAGGCCGGAGGAATACCCGTGGCGTGTACATGGCGCAGCGCAGTGAAATCGATATCCCTGGCGTCCTCTGTGGTTAAGTGGCTGGCAGCGCTGCCGCGCCGGAAGTACTCCACTTTGGGGTCCGCACCACCCAGCGCGCGCTCTTTAAAAAGCAGTCCAGTGGGATGCTGGGTGTCGGTATGAAGGTGGCGGCAATCCAGTCCTTCGCTTTCCAAGGTATGGCGGATAAAGTCACCAAAACTGTCGCTGCCAACACGGCTTAACCAACCCACATGAAATCCTAAACGTGCTAAGCCGATCGCCACATTGGTATCCGCGCCTGCAATACGGCGTTGAAAATGCTCAATCTCGGAGAGCTTGCCTGGCGAGCCTGCTACGAACATGGTCATGGCTTCGCCAAAAGTGAGAATTTCAGGAGGGTTAGAGAAGGTCTGAAGCATGGCAAATAATCTCGTTGGGTTGTTTATTTTCTAATAATGGGAACGATACCATTTGTAGCGATGGTTTTTGGATAGCGCTATAAAACTTTATTGCTGAGTGGAGCCTCGTTTGATCAAGGTAGGTGCAAAACTCAATTCTGTCGGCATAGCTGTGGCGTGCGGCGCAATTTGATGCATCAGGCAGTGAATTGCTGTTTGGCCAATCGCATCCGTGGGTTGGGCAAGCGTCGTAATGCCGGGAAGCACTAAGCTACACCAGTCGAGCTCATCAATCCCCATGAGACCAACCTTGCCGAGCGTCAGGCCAAGCTGCTGAAAAAGGCGTGTTACCGCGAGCGTTGCATTGCCGTTGCCACATAGGACGGCGCAGGGGAGATGTTTGTGGTCAACAATAAAGTTGTCCAACGCTTTAAGTGTTGCAGTGTCGTCTGGTGGGGTAAGCAGTAACGTTGAGTGGCTTAGTGACCGTTGTTGGGCACCCTGATTAAAGTAGGTTAAACGTAGTTGGCGTGTGCTTGATTGTTCTGGTGTTTCGCTAACATATAGAATGGCTTGGTAGCCTTGCTCAGCTAAGTGTTCAAGTGCCATGTCAACCGCTTGATAATTGTCCAGCCCGACCACTGCAGCATCCACATGGTTGACCTCACGATCTAGCAGTACAATCGGCGTTCCCCTGTGAATAAAAGTGTGAAGCTGGCGCTCTGGGCTGCCAGCCGCATTAATCACTAAACCTTCCACTTGATAGGCACCTAGAAGCGCTAAATGCTGGCGTTCCTGTTTAGGATCGTTGTCCGTATTGCCTACCAATAAAGAGTAGCCATATTGGCGGCAGGCCTGCTCCACCCCGTGAGTAATGGCGACTGAAAACGGATTGCGGATATTGGCTACCAGCATTCCCACTAGTTTTGAGCGTCCACCTTTTAAGCCACGCGCCATTTGGTTGGGTTGGTAGCCAAGCGTTTGAGCGGCTTGAGCGATACGATTTTGAAGGGCGGGAGAGAGCCGTTCACGCTCTTCGCCGAAATAGCGAGAGACGCTGGTTTTAGAAACACCTGCGAGATGGGCGACTTCAAGAATAGTAGAACGTCGATGAGCCGAAGGCATGATCTGCTTCAATTAATGGTAACGATTCCATTTTGAGCAGTTTTGTATTGCTTCGCAAGGATGGGAGGAGCGCTTAATTATACTTTTTCATGCTCACATTGTAATCAGTTGGGTTGACGGTTCCCTCCAACTGACCAATTTGGCTAAAATCGCTGTTTAGTAGAATGGTATCGATAGCGGTATCCCGAAAAGCCAAGTTTTTAACCACATTGACTTTGCAAGGCATTCCCTTAGCGTCAACATCCATAATCCATGCCAGAAAACCGTTTGAAAACTTAGCCAAACTGCCAATGGGATAGAGACCAAAGTGTTGGATGTATTCAACTAGCAGAGCCCTTTCATAAACATCAGAGCGGCTGTTGGCCCACCGGTAAGCATCTAAAGGCTGCTGTGGGTGCTGCCCATTACGTTCATGAGTCAGTTTATTGATTATTTTAATAACGCTGATTAAGCGTGCAAAATCGGATAGTTCGGCGGACCACTTTCGATTTGGATAACCGCTTCCATCAAGCCGCTCGTTAGCATTGAGAATTATATCGTTGCAGGTTGGGCTAGGTTTCCAATTTAAGCTGTTGAGTTTAATGTCGAGAGCCTGGACGTGCTGTTTGAGTATTTCCGCTTGCGACGGTGACATATGAATTTTTAGCGAGGGTAACTGCTCACTTATCAGCAGAGGTTTACCCATGGTGTGGAGCAGTGCGCCGGTGACGGCTTCTCTGGTTTTGGAGGCGAACGGGTCACGGCTAATCAGTGTCATGGCGAGCTGACTAGCCACTTGGATGGCATGGCGTACCCACTCCGGCTCTTCGTGCAAATACGTTAAGGCATATTGCAAGGATTTGCGGTCATAGTTAACCATGTACAGTATGCTATCAACACACTCGTAGAGGATGTTTAATGGTATTATGTTTTTGTTTTTAATAAACATTAATATTATTTGCAGCTGTTGGGATATTTCAATGACGCCGCGTAATAATGGGGTTCTTTGCGCATTTATGTGTTGCTCTTGCTCTTCTTTATGCAGCATTTTTCTCTCTTTCGCATCCGCTATAAAAAGCTTTGATTTTGGCCGAGAAATATTTTGTGTGCCTAGACGTAAAGCAGCCTCAGCCTCCACTTCCGCCACATAATGAAAAAGTGTTTCCGTCAAAATGGGAGGGATATTGGTGAATGCTATGCCAATGGCGGCATGTCCATGGTTACCAAAAGGGCGCATATGACGAATTTGCCCTTGAGTGCTAAAGGCCTCTCCGTTGGGAAACTCTATCGTGATACCTGGCAGAGAGTGGTCGACAGACAGCGCAATACTGTCCTCAAGGCTTATGTCCACCATGCAGCCACTTATCGAAAGGTTGCGAACTCGCCCTTCTATATGAAGCTCATGGGCAAACACTTCTATGTGAGCACGGGCATGCATACCAAGAATAAAGGGAACCCTGAGCGCACCACGATTATCTAAGGAGAAAATAGAGTTAGGCAGTTGACACTCAAGATGGTAGGTGTGGGTATCTATTTTAATAATATGGGCAGGAACGTGCTCAATATTATAAATTTCTTCTGATTCATGCCCATGCCGAGAAGTCTCTATATCAAACGATATAGTGTCGTTATTTAGATAGGGGGATAGTGAAAGACCTGGATAGTTTATCTCTAACGTGACTTTTCGGTTGTCAGGTTCAATCTTAAAAACGGTTGCTTCTAAAGAGTGAGCAGCTTCCTTAGAAAAAATAGTAATAGCGTGATCTTTGATGAACAAAGACTTTATTAGAAGGTTAGCCGTATTTTGAGCGGTTGCGTCTATTATCATATTTATTTTGCTACGTTGTTTTTTGTGATTTATTGTGTTTTTTTTGTATATTATCTGATGTGTGTTCACCTATAATTAAAGATAGTATGTACAGTTAATAATTGATAGTTATGAAAAAATAAAACAACTGATTAGCGACAGTTTTTCAATTGGTTGCAAAACAAAAATGTTTTTTGCTATGCCTCTTTCACTGCAGCCGATATCTGGCTATGAGTATTACTGAGCAATAACCCAGGTGGCGTATAGGCTCTCTGCTAGGCTAGAAAAAACAGAGGGACGTATATGCATCTCGATGAGTACAAAACGTTCGACGCCACCGGCCTTGCCGAGTTGATCCAGCGGCGTGAAGTAAGCCGAGAAGAAGTACTCGAAGCGGCTATAGCGGCAATTGAAAAGCATAATCCTTTATTAAATGCTGCCGTAAGAACCCGGTTCGAGCGCGCCCGACAAGAGAGTCAGCGGCTAGTAACTAATACTATTTTTGCCGGTGTACCCACCCTGAGCAAAGATCTTCTAATGGGAATGGCGGGGGAGCCTTTGGCGTTCGGTAGCGCATCGCTAGCTCACTGGTGCCCACAGGAAGATGCATTGTTGATTCAGCGTACACGTGCAGCTGGCTTAGTCATCCTCGGGCAAACAGCAACTCCTGAGCTTGGGTTGATGGGGATTACCGAGCCGAAGGCATTTCCTCACCCGCAAAATCCATGGTTGGAAGGCTACTCCCCCGGAGGCTCCAGCGGTGGTGCTGCCACCGCTGTGGCCAGCGGTATGGTGCCCATGGCGCTGGCTGGGGATGGCGGTGGTTCTATTCGTATCCCTGCCAGCTATTGTGGCCTATTTGGTTTTAAGCCTTCTCGGGGACGAGTCCCTCTTGCGCCTACCCATGGCGAAGTGTGGCAAGGGGCGGTGATAGAACATGCGCTTACCCGTAGCGTGCGCGATAGTGCCGGACTGCTTGAGCAGATCAACGGCATGGCGGCAGCTGGGCCTTACCCAGTGCGGCGGGAAACAGGCTATGTCGCTGCTTTATCGGTTCCACCTCCACCACTGCGTATTGCCATCTCGCTGGGGGAGCCGCTAAGCCGAGGTCTGGGAACGACGTTAGCGCGCGAGGTTAAGCTGGCCGTTGAGAAAACGGCGGCAGCATTAGCGGCGATGGGCCATGAGGTGGAGTGGCGTGATCCACTCGTTGATGGAATGGCGCTGGCTGATAGTTATCTTACTCTCTATTTGGGCCATTTGGCTGCCGATCTTACCTGGGTAAGCCAGCAAACAGGGGTACCTGTCCATAAACTTGATATTGAGCCTTCAACCCGTGCTATTGGTCGCTTAGGCACGAAGCTTTCTGCATTGGACTACGAATTGGCTAAGCGGCACTGGCATGTGGCGGCTGAGCAGATGAGCCGCTTTCATCAACGTTATGATGTGCTGGTCATGCCTGTGGCGGCGGATGTTGCGCCAAAAATTGGCGAGCTTTACCCCTCCGAATCGCGAGAAAGGGTAATGGGGCTGCTGGCAATTCCAGGGCTAGCATCTTTAGCATTAAAGGCGGGGCTGCTTAAGCGCTTGGCGGTAGATGCCCTACGTCGCACGCCGTTCACCCAGCTGGCCAATCTCACCGGGCAGCCCGCGATGTCGGTGCCTATGCATATTGCGGCCAATGGGTTGCCAGTGGGCGTGCAGGTCGTTGGTCGCTTAGGAGAGGATAAGCAGCTACTTCAGTTGGCGGCGGCTTTAGAGCAACATGAGGACTGGAAGCGTCACCTCCCTCGGCAGGCGTTTCGTGCTTAACCAGGGTAGACTACGCGCCTCTGATTCGACGCCTGGTCTTATGCATGCCCCTCAACGATGAACCAAAAAGCCGTGAATTGAAAAAAAGCGAAATGGCAGATTATGAATTAACTCAGGCTGGCGACCGTTACTTTGATGGCCTGGTTGATAAATTTTCCCGTTCACTCTATCAAGCGCCACGCGGTGAGCTGCGTTTGGCGATGCTCGACTATTTGTTGCCGCAAATGCTGCAGTTAAAAGAGCAGCCCGTACTCGATATAGGCGGTGGCTTAGGCCAGCAGGCGGCGTGGTTTGCCAAGTGTGGGCATGCGGTGACCATGGCTGAGCCCTCAGAAGATATGCTTAACCACGCGAAGCAGTGGCACCAGGACGACCCCGCATTACCTCATGAATTGATTACCTACCTACAAGCACCGCTACAAAAGCTTGGCCAACAAGCGGCAGGGCCATGGCCGTTAATTACCTGCCATGCGGTATTAGAGTGGTTAGGTGACCCGCAAGCGGCACTGGCTAAATTGAGCCATTTATTGGCTCCAGGCGGCCAGCTTAGTTTGATGGTTTTCAACCGCGATGCGCTGCGCTTTTCTAATGTGGTGAAAGGCAATCTTGAGAAAGCGCTGAGTGATCGATTGGCCGGCAAGGGCAAGCGTCAACGGTTAACGCCGATTTCACCCGTCTCTCATGCTGAGATTGAGCAGTGGAGTGCTGCAAATGACCTGCAAATAGCGTCAGTCGCGGGCATCCGGGTTTTTCAAGACTACTTACGCAAACCGCCCGTCACGCCGCTAGAAAATGAAACCCTGATTGCCTTGGAAAAGCAGTACTGCCGCCAAGACCCTCACTGGCGTTTAGGCCGTTACCTACTTTATACATTAATTAAACCGGAGACCGGTGAATGAGTGCTCAAGCCCCAGCGTGTCAGTTACTGGAACGCCAAAAGGATAATTATGCCGCCCTTTGGGTCATTGGCCCCCCAGTGGATAGTTGGCTGAGTGACCGCTCCACTGGCGTGGTAAGTGGCGATCACGAAGTGCTGGCGGAGTGGACTGCCAAAGGCAAGCAGGCGCGTAGCCCTTTTGATCTAGCCCAAGGCGAGCCGCTAGGAAAAGAGGTGGTGCTATTTTGGCCAAAAGCGCACCAGCTAGGTATTTGGTGGCTAAAGTGGTTATGCGAACAGCTGCCCAGTGGAACGCCGTTTGAGATTGTGGGCGAGCACCAGGGAGGCATTAAGCGGGTGCCCAAAATGCTTGAGGAGCTCGGCTTGCCTTGGGACAAGCGTGATAACGCCCGGCGCTGTACGCTATTTACCACGCATACAGTAGCGTTAGAGCCAACCAGTGGGGCAAGCGACACAGCTTGGCAGTCGTTTGAAACACTAGGCTTAACGTTGGTAAGTCACCCCGGTGTCTTTGGTCACGGTAAAGTCGATGAAGGCACGCTATTAATGCTGGAAAGCATTGAAGATAGTTTGCCGAAAAAACCGCTCAAGGTGCTGGATATGGGCTGTGGCGACGGCATTGTGAGTGCTTGGCTAGCAAAGCGAGGCCATCATGTGACGGCAGTCGACATCAGCGCTTTTGCAGTAGAAGCCTGTAAGCGCACATTAGCCGCCAATGAACTCAAAGGACGAGTACTCTGTAGCGATGTGTTTAGTGCCCTTGACGGTGAGCAGTTCGACTGGATTATCAGCAACCCTCCCTTCCATAAAGAGCGCGATGTCAGCTATGGCCCTAGCCAGCGCTTGATTAGCCAAGCGCCTGAGCATTTGAGCACAGCGGGGCGTTTGGTCATTGTCGCCAATGGATTTTTACCCTATCCAGAACACTTGCAACGCGCTTTTCAAGACTTTCACACGCTGGCGGATAATCGCCGTTTTAAGGTTTATGGTGCGATTAAGCCAGGCCGCTAGCCCTCAGTCGCTAACCGGCGACTAAAGTTGGTACTCATAAGTCGCTATTTTGCCCTTGGCAAGCTTGCCAGGAGCAAAGTGGCTCATCCATACTCGATTTATTGGTCAAGCTGTCATACATTCAGATGTTCTGACTTTGAGCATGTTCCTACCATTCTGGAACATGCCGCTACCAGGGATGTGCCATACGATGCGACTCAACAATAAAACTGCACTGGTCACCGCTGCTGCGAACGGAATTGGACGCGCTACCGCTGAACGCTTTGTAGCTGAAGGTGCGCGAGTATTTGCAACAGATATCGATATTGCCATGCTAGAAGGTGTGGAGGGTGTTGAAGCCTACTGCCTGGATGTAACAGATAGCAAAGCGATTCATGAACTGGCGAGCTCATTGCCTAACCTAGACATACTTTTCAATTGTGCGGGAATGGTGGCGGGGGGATCTGTACTTGAGTGTGATGAAGCGACTTGGCAGCGTTCACTGGATCTTAATGTCACCTCCATGTTCCATACCTTGCAGGCTTTTTTACCGGGCATGCTGGTCAATGGGGGCGGCAGTATCATCAATATGGCTTCCCTTGCGTCCAGCGTTAAAGGGGTCGCGAATCGCTGTGCTTATGGCGCTTCCAAAGCGGCGGTGATTGGTCTCACCAAATCGGTAGCTGCTGACTTTATGACCCAAGGCATTCGTTGCAATGCTATCTGCCCTGGTACGGTGGAATCGCCCTCATTAAAGCAGCGTATCGCCGAGCAGGCGCGTAAAGAGGGGCGCAGCGACGCCGATGTGCTGGCATCTTTTATTGCCCGCCAGCCAATGGGTAGGTTAGGACGGGTGGAAGAGGTCGCCGCATTGGCGACTTTCCTGGCCAGTGATGAAGCTGAGTTTATTACCGGGACTGCGCAATTGATTGATGGCGGCTGGGCAAACTAATCACTTTAGAAGGCATAACAATATGAAACTTGTACGTTTTGGCTCACCGGGTCAGGAAAAGCCGGGCATCGTGGATAGTCAGGGAAAAGTACGTGATCTCTCTTCCATCGTGGGTGATATTGCCGGTGATGTACTGAGCGATGATGGCTTAAATAAATTGCGTAATGTCGATCTGACCACGCTGCCGGAAGTGGCAGCCGATCAGCGTCTTGGGCCCTGTGTGGGGCAGGTTGGCAAGTTTATCTGTATTGGCCTTAACTACTCTGATCATGCGGCTGAAACCGGGGCTGAAGTGCCACCGGAGCCGGTTATTTTCAACAAATGGACCAGCGCGATCTGCGGCCCTAATGACGACGTTGAAATTCCACGCAATTCCAAGAAAACCGATTGGGAAGTGGAGCTTGGGGTCATTATTGGCAAAGGTGGCCGTTATATTGATGAAGCCGATGCGATGTCCCATGTGGCGGGCTTCTGTGTGGTCAACGATGTGTCTGAACGCGAGTTCCAGCTAGAGCGCAGCGGTACCTGGGATAAAGGCAAAGGTTGCGATACGTTCGGCCCTCTAGGCCCCTGGCTGGTAACCCGGGATGAAGTCGCAGACCCCCACCAGTTGAGTATGTGGCTAGAGGTTGACGGCCACCGTTATCAGGATGGCAATACCCGCACCATGGTCTATCAAGTGCCTTTTTTGATTAGTTACTTGAGTCGCTTTATGAGCCTACAGCCCGGTGATGTGATTTCAACCGGAACGCCCCCAGGGGTTGGCATGGGGCAGAAGCCTCCTGTTTATCTTCGCAATGGACAACAAATGCGCTTAGGAATTGAAGGCCTGGGTGAACAGCAGCAGCGGGTCGTACAGGCCTAATTACGGCTAAGAGGAGCGCACACATGCAGGTGCTTGTCTGTACCAAACCGCATCATTTGGAGCTTGCTCACGCTGATAAGCCTGAGTGTTCGCCTGGGCATGCCGTGGTGCGAATTCGCCGTATCGGCATCTGTGGTACGGATATCCATGCTTATGGCGGCAACCAGCCCTATTTTGAATACCCGCGCGTGCTGGGGCACGAGCTAGCTGGTGAGGTAGTCGAGGTCGCTGATGATCAAGCCCAACATTTATTGGGCAGGCAGGTTTACGTTATTCCTTATCTGCATTGCGGTGCTTGCCGCGCCTGTCAGCAGCATAAAACCAACTGCTGCCAGAACATGCAGGTAATAGGCGTTCATCAAGATGGGGGTATGGCGGAGTATTTGTCTGTTCCGACTACCCATTTGGTGGTATCGGAAACACTGAGTATCGATCAACTAGCGCTAGTGGAGTGCATGGCGATTGGCGCTCATGCGGTAAGACGTAGCGCGCTACAAGCGGATGAGCTTGCCGTGATCGTTGGCGCGGGCCCAATTGGTATGGGCGTGCTGCAGGTGGCTAAAAGCCGAGGTGCACGCACCCTGATGGTCGATACCAATGCTTCCCGATTGGATTTTTGCCGCGATGTACTCGGCGCTGATGCGGTGGCGAACCCTCAGGACGCCGATATGGCTGAGCTAATCAGCCAATTAAATGGCAGCGCACTAGCAGACGTGGTGTTCGATGCCACTGGAAGCCCGCGTGCCATGCAGGCGGGGTTCGATCTGGCAGGCCATGGCGGGCGCTATGTGCTGATAAGTGTGGTTAAAGCCGATATTACCTTTAGCGACCCTGATTTCCACAAGAAAGAGCTGACTCTCATGGGGAGCCGTAATGCCACCCATGAAGACTTCAATACCGTGGTGGCCCTGATGGAGAGCGGTGACATTAACGCCGAAGCCATGATTACTCACCGGGCACCACTTGCTGAGGTTCCCACCCAAATGCCCCAGTGGTGTGACCCAGCCAACCAAGTTATAAAGGCGATGATCTCGATTGAGGTTTAATATTTGGTCGCCATTTCCTCAAACTTGCCACAATCAGCCACCGATAAAGTCACCTTTAAGGTCTATGATGCAAAACAGTAGCCGTTAATTTAACGGTTGTGAGTGGGAGTGGCTGCAATGGCAGGAAGTATTCGTAATACAGCGGTATTGGGAAGCGCCGTTTTACTAGGCGGTTTGCTAGCGCTAGGGCTGGTCTGGAGCGGTAGCTATATCAAGGGAGCCGCTGAGGTATGGCAGCAGTCATCGCGTAGCGTAACGGTGCGTGGCTTGGCCGAGCGTGAGGTGGCGGCAGATCTAGTGCTGTGGCCGTTTAATTACAGCGTCAGTGCCAATAGCCTGAGTGACCTGGAGCAGCAGCTTTCTGAAGACGAGCAGTCGATCCGCGATTTCCTTCAATCCCAGGGCTTTGCGCCAGAACATATCAACTCGACACCACCGCGGATTACCGATCAGTTCAGCAACCTATACGGTAATCAACGCCCCGATGAGCGCTACCGTGCTGAAGCAACATTACTGCTTCGCACGCCCGATGTGGAGGGCGTGATTGCAGCGATCCCAAGCGCGACATCATTGGTGCGTGAAGGCGTATTGCTATCCCCT
The DNA here is from genome assembly GCF_050269715.1 of Halomonas sp. NPDC076908. Classification (NCBI taxonomy): domain Bacteria; kingdom Pseudomonadati; phylum Pseudomonadota; class Gammaproteobacteria; order Oceanospirillales; family Halomonadaceae; genus Halomonas; species Halomonas sp. NPDC076908. Next base: position 64,321 of record NZ_JBNNIW010000021.1, read on the forward strand.
AGCTATGAATACCGCACGGAATTTTTGTTTACCGGTCTTGATGCGATCAAACCCGAAATGATCGCGGCGGCCACGGCTGATGCGCGTAATGCCGCTCAGCAGTTTGCTGAAGATTCCGGTAGCCAAGTGGGCCAAATTCGTCAGGCGACACAGGGCTACTTTTCCATCGAAGACTTGGATAGCTATACACCACAAACCAAGCGCGTACGTGTCGTTACGACGGTGGACTATGCCTTGCAAGATTAGCCGCTAAAGAATCACGCCCTGCAAGGTTACTTGCTTGAAGAGGAAGGTTTGCCCGTATAGTCAATTTCGGTGATGGTATAAAACATATCACCGTTGGGCGTTAGCACTTTCGCATCGTCACCCACTTGCTTGCCAAGCAGCGCTTTGGCCATGGGGGCATCGATACTGATCCAGCGCTTTTTGGTGTCGATTTCGTCGTGGCCAACAATCCGAAGATATACCTGCACGCCGTTTTCGTCTTCCAGGCTGACGTAGGCGCCGAAGAATACCTTGCTAGTGTCGGCGGGTAGGCGATCGACAATCTGTAGCTCGTCCAGGCGTTTCGTCAGGTAGGTAATCCGAGCGATCACTCGGTTTAGCTCTTTCTTGTTGTAGGTGTAATCTGCGTTTTCACTGCGGTCGCCCTGGGCCGCCGCTTCACCTACCTTCTCTGAAATAGCCGGGCGCTTTACTCGCGAAAGGTGGTCCAGAATAGCGCGCAAGCGGGCCGCCCCCTCTGCAGTAATCAAATTGCTTTTAGGGGCTTGACGCGGATCTTTTGCTGGATCGCGCCAGCGGGTCATGTTGCGGCCTTTCATTACCGTTTCCCTATTATGTCTGGAACTAACCAGCTTACGTTAATTGAGCGAAGCATACCAAGGAACATGCTACTGGCGAATCAATCAAACGTTCGTTACATTATGTGGGAGGCCCGCCATTCGTAGGTCTTAGCAGGACAACAATAATTCAGGAGCATCCATGCAAACTCTCGCTTTTTCACGTCAATCTTTATCACATCTAATAATCACCGCAGCCATTGGCGGCACGCTGATGCTATCACCTATCACGGCGATTGCTTTTGAAGGTGAGCTATTCTCACTGAAGAACCGCTGGGAACACACTGTCACGGCACTGCCAGCCAATCAGCGCGAAAGTACCCTTAAATCACTAGCCGATGAAGCGAGGCAGCTCGCAGGTCAGTACAGTGATGAAGCGGAGGTGCTAGTCTGGCAGGGGATTATTTTGGCCTCTTATGCGCGTGAGCGTGGTGGTTTAGGCGCCTTAGGAACCGCTGGAGATGCCCGCGACGCGTTAGAAAAAGCGATTGAGATCGATCCTGAGGGGCTGAATGGTTCGGCTTATGTGACGCTAGGAGCGCTCTATGATCGCGCCCCAGGACGCCCACTCGGTTTTGGTAATAGCAACACCGCCGAGCGCATGTTTAAGCGTGCCTTAGAGATCCGCCCCGACGGCATTGATGTTAACTACTACTATGCCGCTTTTCTGAAAGAAGAAGGCAATGCGCAGGCTGCCCGTGAGCATGCTCAACGTGCGGTTAACGGTACCGCTCGGGAGAACCGTCAAGCCTCCGATGAGGCGCTGCGTCGCGACGCCGAGGCGCTGCTTAATCAGCTGTAATCTAACTGCTGAATTGGCATTCCCGGTGGCAAGCACTGATAATAGAGCGATTATCACCACCGGGAGTGCCTTATGGCGTCCACCCCCAAGAACGCTTCTGAACGAAAGGTGCCCTTTCGTAGCACGACGCTTGGTGTTCCTAAGCTAACACGTGACGATGTTGAGCTGCTTAAGCGAGAAACGCTGCATCAAGGGTTTTTCCGATTGGAAGCCCTAGAGCTTCGCCATCGTCTGTTTGCAGGTGGTTGGAGCAAACCAATGCGCCGCGAAGTGCATGATCGTTTTGATGCGGTAGGGGTCATGCTTTACGACCCTGCACGCGACTCCCTAGTGCTTATTGAGCAGTTTCGTGCAGGTGCGGTTGATGATCCTGTCTCTCCCTGGAAACTTGAATTTGTCGCTGGATTAGTGGAAGAGGGCGAGTCAGCGGAAGAGGTGGCTCGCCGTGAAGCGTGGGAAGAGGCCGGTTGTAAAGTGGGCCAACTGACCAAACTTCATACATATTATCCAAGCCCAGGTGCCTGCAACGAGCAAGTAACCCTTTTTTGTGGTTTGGTAGATACCCATGGCTTAGGCGGTATTCATGGCTTAGATGAAGAGCATGAAGACATTCTCGTGCGTGTCTTGCCGTTTGCTAATGCCTGGGAACTCTTAGAGCAAGGACGACTCGACAACGCCATGAGTTTGATTGGTCTACATTGGCTGAATAGCCAGCGAGCTTCATTACGCGCCGCCGCTTGGCGTGCGCAGACGCAAAGCGAAACAGACAAGGAGTGAACATGGCGAGAATGGCCTATGTCACCGATTTAAAATCGCTCCAAGGGGAGTGCAGCGCCAACTATTTACGTTTGGTGCGGCTGGTGGGCGATATGGAGGCCGGCCAGCGCCGTGATATTGCCCTGAAAGGCAATAAGCAGCATTTTGGTGATTTGCATCTCTATATCTACGAGCAGGCGCCTTACACCACCATGGTAGATGTCTCTCAGAGTGGCCCACTGGATAGTGTGATGGAGGGGCCGCGTATGCGTGTGCATCTTTATCATGATGTGCGCATGGCGGAAGTGACCGACTTCCAGCGCGAACGCCACTTCAATGGCCGCTACCGATATCCTAATGCCCGGATGCACCAGCCGGATGAGAAACTTCAGCTTAATCGCTTCTTAGGTGAGTGGTTGGCGCATGGCCTTGCTTATGGTCACGCTGTTGATGTGCCGGAGATGCCTTAATGCGGCTCATTCAGATTACCGACGCCCATCTCTACGCGGATATCGAGGCGCGCTCCCGCGCTGGCGTACCCTGGCGGCAGTTTCAACAGGTGCTAAGCGCTGTTAAAGCCGAACAACCCGATATGGTGGTCTTTACTGGGGATATCAGTCAAGACGAATCCGCCGCTTCATATTCCTTAGCGGTACAAGCCATGGCGTCGTTATCTTGCCCATGGTATTGGCTGCCAGGGAATCACGATCAGCTTGCGTTGATGACAGCCGAGCGCGTTTTCGTAGATGAAGTGGATCTTGATGCCTGGCGTTTACTGCTGCTCAACACCCGAGTGGAGGGTCAACCTTACGGCGAGCTAGGCAGCGAGCAGCTGGCTAACTTGGCCGCTCAATTAGAAAAAGATGATCGTCCTATCCTAATTGCCATGCATCATCCGCCTGTAGACGTTGGTGCAGTGTGGATGGATGCCATTGGCCTTCAAGATCGCGATGCTTTTTGGCGGCTGTTAAGTGGCTACCCTCAGGTCAAGATCATTCTCTTTGGTCATGCGCATCAAGCTTACGCCGAGCGACGTGCCGTGGGGGATGCAATGGTGAATATTTATGGCTGTCCTGCTATGGCCGATCAGTTTCTGCCAAATGCAGAGGAGTTCGCTGTTGATGAGGCCTCCCGTCCTGGTTATCGCATTGTAGATTTAGAATGGAGTGAGCTACTTGGCAGCGAGTGGCAGACATGGATAGAGCGCATTGCTGTTTAGCTTTTTTGTCGCTATCAATAGTTCGTTAGGCGATAAAGGAATAAAAAGATAGTTATTAATTCTTTTGGGTTATTATCGACTCGGCGTTACCCTATCTTCATTCGAACGTACATTTTTAGAACGTACACTGCTTTTCTTGTGTGACGAGCTTGTTCTTGTGAGGTAAGGGGCCATGACCCAATTGTCCGCTGTTTCTTCAGAGACGCTTTCATCAGCGTCAACTTCTTCGCCGTCGAAGCGGGAATCCAGTATTGCTGCTCCCGACGCTGCGCGCCTGACCCACCTCAAGCAATTAGAAGCTGAGTCTATTCACATTATTCGTGAAGTCGCAGCCGAGTTCGCCAACCCGGTAATGATGTACTCCATTGGTAAAGACTCCTCCGTCATGCTGCATCTGGCGCGCAAAGCCTTTTATCCCGGTACGCCGCCATTTCCGCTGATGCATGTGGACACCACGTGGAAGTTCCGCGAGATGATCGAGTTTCGTAACCGCATGGCGTCGGAAGCAGGCATGGAGTTGATCGTGCATACCAACGAAGAGGGGCGGGCAGCTAATATTAACCCCTTCGATCACGGCAGCGCCAAGTACACCGATGTCATGAAAACCCAAGCGCTCAAGCAAGCGCTGGATAAGTATGGATTTGATGCGGCCTTTGGCGGCGCCCGTCGCGATGAAGAAGCTTCCCGAGCCAAAGAGCGCGTCTACTCTTTTCGCGATAAATATCACCGTTGGGACCCCAAAAATCAGCGGCCTGAGCTGTGGAACGTGTATAACGCCAAGGTTAATAAAGGCGAGTCGATCCGCGTGTTCCCGTTGTCAAATTGGACCGAATTGGATATCTGGCAATACATCTATTTAGAGTCGATTCCCATTGTGCCGCTCTACTACTCGGCCAAGCGGCCGGTGGTCGAACGAGACGGTATGCAAATTATGGTCGATGACGACCGTATGCCGTTAGCCCCTGGTGAAGTGCCTGAGCAGAAGTCGGTGCGGTTTAGAACGCTGGGTTGCTATCCGCTAACAGGCGCCGTGGAATCTGAAGCGGCAACGCTTCGGGAAATTATTCAAGAGATGCTGCTGACCCGCACCAGTGAGCGCAGTGGCCGTGCCATTGATCGCGATCAGGTTGGTTCGATGGAGAAGAAAAAGCGCGAGGGGTACTTCTGATGTCACATCAATCCAATTTAATTGCCGATAATATCGAGCAGTACCTGCACGAACACGAAAACAAGGATTTACTGCGCTTTATTACCTGCGGCAGCGTAGACGACGGTAAATCAACCCTGATTGGTCGCCTGCTCCACGACTCGAAAATGATCTTTGAAGATCAGTTGGCAGCGATTACCCAGGCTTCTAAAACCAGCGGCACTACCGGTGATACCGTTGATCTGGCGCTGTTAGTGGATGGTCTTCAGTCCGAGCGGGAGCAAGGTATTACCATCGATGTGGCGTACCGCTTTTTCTCCACCGATAAGCGCAAATTTATCATCGCCGATACGCCTGGGCATGAGCAGTACACCCGCAATATGGCCACTGGGGCTTCAACGGCTAGCCTGGCGATTATCCTAATTGACGCCCGTTACGGTGTGCAGACCCAAACCCGTCGCCACAGTTTTATTGCCGACCTGCTGGGTATTCAACACCTAGTAATTGCGGTTAATAAAATGGATTTGGTGGGCTTCTCTGAGCAACGCTACAACGAGATAGTTGAAGAGTACCGCGCCTTTGCCACTAATCTGCAAGCGCCAGATATTCGCTTTGTGCCAATGTCAGCGCTTAATGGCGACAATGTGGTGAATCGCAGTGAGCAAACCCCGTGGTATTTTACTGGGGGTTATCAAGGGCAGACACTGATCGAGTTGCTCGAGAGTGTGGAAATAAGTCGCGACCAAAACCTTAGCGACCTGCGCTTGCCGGTTCAGTATGTGAACCGCCCGAACCTCGATTTTCGCGGTTACTGCGGGACACTGGCCGCTGGCGTGTTGCGCCCGGGGCAAGCCGTTAAAGTCCTGCCATCGGGTAAAACATCACACGTCGCTAGGATTGTTACCTTTGATGGCGACCTAGCCGCCGTCTACCCTGGTCAGGCAATAACGGTCACCTTGGAAGATGAGATCGATATCTCCCGCGGTGATTGGCTGGTGGCTGCGGACTGTGAACTGCCGCTCTCCAACACCTTTAAAGCTGATATTGTCTGGATGCATGAAGAGGTATTAGCACCGGGTAAGCTTTACGATTTTAAGCTGGCGACGCGGGACCTTTCCGGCCAGGTGAGCGCGATTGATTACCAAATTGACGTCAATACCCTGGAGAAGCATGCCACTCACTCCCTGGGCCTGAACGCCATCGCCCGCTGCGACGTTGAGCTAACCGCCGCTATTCCGGTAGATGATTACCGCACTAGCCCGGGTACCGGCAGCTTTATTATTGTGGATCGACTAACTAACGTGACTGTGGGTGCCGGGATGATTCGTGGCACGGCGAGTGTACCGGGCAGCGTTGCTAGCGCTACCGACTGGGTGGCGTTTGAGCGTGACCTGAATGCGCTGGTGCGCAAGCACTTTCCCCACTGGGAAGCCAAGGATATCAGCGGGTTATTTAACCGCTAAATAATATTTTTGTAAGCAGAAGCCCACTGAAGCTGTGTATAACAACTGTGCATAATAAAACAACTGCCCGCTTTTAAAGCGGGCAGTTGTCGTTGGATAGGTTCAAATATTATTCAGCGTTAGGAAAAAACAACTGCTCACCGGCTACCTCAAAATCAGCAATGGCCTGCTGGCCCTGTTCAGAGACTAGCCATTCGTGCCACTGCGCGGCGAGCGCATGTTTTAAGTGCGGATGCTGCTCTTCTGAGAGCAATAAGCTGCCGTACTGATTGAACAGCGCTTCATCACCTTCAAACAGCAGCTTTAAATCCTGGGGATTTTCAAACGCCACCCAAGTAGCACGATCAGTAAATGAATAGGCATTCATGCCCGCAGCGGTATTTAGGGTGGGGCCCATGCCGCTACCCAGCTCGCGGTACCACCCGCCCTGCGGCGTAACACCAGCATCTTCCCATAAGCGCAGTTCAGCACGGTGGGTGCCGCTATCATCGCCCCGTGAGGCGAAGGGCGATTCGCTCTCAGCAATGCGTTGCATGGCATCGGAAACCGTTTCGCTTTCGCTGATGTCAGCAGGATCATCGCTCGGACCAACGATAACAAAGTCGTTGTACATCACATCAAGGCGCTGGGTAGCGTAGCCATCGGCCACAAACTGCTCTTCGCCAACAGTGTCGTGTACCAGCAGGCTGTCGGCATCGCCGCGCCGAGCAATTTCAAATGCTTGGCCGGTGCCCACGGCCACCACGCGTACTTCGATTCCCGACTCTTCGGTAAATGCCGGGATAATAGCGCCAAACAAGCCAGAATTTTCGGTAGAGGTGGTAGAGGCCAGTGTAATGTAGTCATCAGCCGCTATGAGTGTACTGCTCCAGCCTAGTGCTAATGTGCCTGCAGTGATAAATGCGGTGGTTTTCATCATCAAGTTGCTCCTAGATCGTTGTTGATTAGTGCTGGCGTCATCAGTTCAAGGGCTACCAAACCAGCTCACCCCGAATAAACGCGGCTGCCTCGCTAGAGGTGGGCGCGGTAAAAAAGTCGTTAGCGAGCGTATGCTCAAGCAGCTCACCGTTATGCATAAACAGCACGTCATCGGCTAAGCGGCGCGCTTGGTGTAAGTCGTGGGTGGTCATGACAATGCGTGTACCGCTGTGATGAAACTCAAGCACAGCATCTTCAACCGCTTTGATGGCGGCTGGGTCTAGTGCGGAAGTAGGCTCGTCTAAAAACAGCACTCGTGGATTGAGCAGCCAAGCCCTGGCTAGCGCTAAGCGCTGCTGTTCGCCTCCTGACAGCACTCGTGCGGGACGTTTAGCTAAATGAGTCAAACCAAACTTCTCAAGCGCACTCATTGCCTGCGCTTTTCGCGCTAATAGCTTAAGTTCTGGCCGAGGCGTTTTGATGATCGCTAGTACATAGGTGAGATTGTCCAGGGCGGAACGGCGTAATAGCACGGGGCGTTGAAATACCATGGCCTGTGCAGGTTGCTCGCCTTGCCAACGAACTTTGCCGCTAGTGGGTGTTAATAAGCCATGAGCCAACCGCATTAACAGACTTTTGCCAGCCCCGTTAGGCCCCATAATGAGCGTTCGCTGGCAGCCTGCTAAGCGCAGCGAAGTGGGTTTGAGCAGTGTTTGGTCGCGGTGAATAAAGCCTACGCTATCTAGCTCAAGGGTTGTTACAGGGGGGATATGATGTGCATTCATCCCAGCCGCCTCTTTGCCGTTTCGCCAATCATGTGGGCAATGGCATTAATCATGGTGACCAAAGCGAGCAAAATAATCCCTAAACCGAGTGCCATTGGCAGGTTGCCTTTGCTGGTTTCAAGCACAATGCTGGTCGTCATCACTCGTGTTACGCCATCGATATTGCCGCCTACAATCATTACCGCCCCTACTTCCGCGCTGGCCCGGCCAAAGCCTGCCAAAATGACGGTTAATAATGCAAAGCGTGCATCCCAGAGTAGTGTTGGGATCATACGTTGACGCGACAGGCCCAAGGAGTTCAGCTGCTCGGCATATTCGCTGTGAAGAGCTTCAATCTGCTGGCGAGTAAGGGCGGCAATAATCGGCAGCACCAAAATCACTTGAGCGATGACCATTGCGGTGGGGCTAAACAACAATCCCCATTCACCTAATGGCCCCGCACGAGAAAGTAGTAAATAGACGCATAGCCCGGCAACGACCGGCGGTAAACCCATCAGTGCATTAAGCGCAACAATGACTGCATTACGGCCGGGAAAATGCCAAAGGGCGAGAGCGGCGCCTAACGGCAGTGCTAATAGGCTGGCAATCACTACCGCCATTAGCGATACCTGAAGCGACAGCATCACAATTGAGATTAGTGCACTGTCCATGCTCAGGATCAAGGAAAGGGCGGTGCTAAAGGCATTGTCATTAATCGGCATTAAGCGGCTACATCATTATTATGTTGAGTTTGGCATGATGTACTGGAATCTAACTGATTGCACATGCAGCTGAAATGCATGCAGCTATATGCAGTAAAATCGGTTGAGCATCTCTGTATACAGTTAAACCTAGGACAACATTATGGTCACCAGCACCCATGCTTATTTAACCACTGCAGAAGTTGCTACCTACCTGCGGCTTAAAGAACGCAAAGTGTATGATTTGGTCAGCCAAGGCCAGATCCCGTGTAGCCGGGTAACCGGAAAGCTGTTGTTTCCTCTCCAGCAAATTGATTTATGGGTACTGAGTCACTTGGAAGGTGATCAAGTCCAGCGTTTATCGGTGCCTTTGGTGGTCGCGGGCAGCCAAGACCCACTGCTAGAGTGGTCAATTAGGGAAAGCGGCTCTGATTTGGCTACGCTCTGTCAAGGTAGTGGTGATGGTGTTAGACGCTTACTCGATGGCAAAGCAATGTTAGCAGGCATTCACCTGCTAGATGCCGCTACTCAGCGTTATAATGAACCCAGCGTGTTAGGGCTCAGCGGCATGCGTGATCTCCTTATAGTGCGTTGGGCCAAACGTCGCCAAGGCTTATTGGTTCGTGCTGATAATCCATTGAAAATTAATGCGCTCAAAGATTTGCAACAATCTAATGTGCGTGTAGCTCACCGCCAGCCGGATGCAGGTGCTGCAAAATTACTTGTAACTATTCAGGTGGCTGCGGATGGGATATCGCCAACCAGCTGATTTTTCTGGCATAGTGTGCCTAATCCTTCGGCATATCTATGCGGTGAT
>NZ_JBNNIW010000022.1:0-67811 GCF_050269715.1 Halomonas sp. NPDC076908
GGGCTTGCGAAAGCCAACTTGCACGGGGCGAAGGATCAAAAAGTGCTCGCTGGCGGTGATAGGGAAAGTGTCGGCGCCGGCTTCACGGATTCAGGATTTAGTTAACAACAGACAATGACTAGCCTGCTAACAACTATGCTACGATTAGCGTTTATACCTTGAACCCTCCCCTTAACTTTTGATGTGGAAGCAAACCATTAGCCAGTTAACGCATATTAAGGCCGTACTCCTCTTCGCCAGCACCATGACCGTGATGTCCGGGGCGATTATCGCACCTGCTCTGCCGGGTATTAGCCGTCATTTCCCTGATCAGCCCCAGGTCATCATTCAGTTGATCCTGACCATACCTGCGCTGATGATTACGCTGTTCAGTCCGCTAATGGGTTATTTGGCCGACCGGTTTGGACGCAAGAAACTGCTGCTGCTGATGCTGTTTATCTACGGTTTGGCGGGCGTTTCGGGCTTTTTTATTGATCGTGTGGATCTGCTGCTGAGCTCTCGCGCTCTGATGGGAATAGCGGTGGCGGGCATTCTTAGCATTAGCACCACGCTGGTGGGGGATTATTTCGATAGCGCCGAACGCGCGCGCTTTTTAGGGCTGCAAAGCAGTTGCATGGCGTTGGGCGGCGTCATTTTTATTAACCTGGGCGGGATACTTTCCGATTGGAGCTGGCGAGGGCCTTTTTTACTCTACTTAACTGGCGTGCTGCTACTGCCCTACGCCTGGGCTATGCTTAAGGAACCTCGCCCACAGAGTACGGTGAACGCAGGCATGATCGACGCCCCCGTCAAGGTGGATTATGGGCGTACCGGGCTTGGCTACTTTATCGCCATGATCAGTATGGCGATGTTTTATATGTTTCCCGCCCAGCTACCCTTTTTGCTCTCTCAGCAGGGCCAGATCAGTGGCATGGCAATCGGTATTGCGCTCTCCATGTCAGCCCTAACGGCAAGCATCGTTGCCTTTGGCTATGGCTACTACAAGCCGTTTTTGTCAGTGATGACGATCTATATCTTAGGATTTTTGCTGGCGGCCAGCGGTTTTGTGATCGTAGGACTCACCCAAAGCTATGCCATGGCCATTGTGGGTGCGGCGATTTCCGGTTTTGGTTTAGGCGCGTTTATGCCCAATACCACCACGTGGCTGATGCGTATCACTCCTCAACGAGTGCGCGGTCGGGTATTTGGCGGTTTTACCTCGACCTTCTTTTTTGGCCAGTTTATCTCTCCGGTGGTAGTCGCCCCTGCGGTGATTTGGCTCGGCTCACTGCGTAGCGTGTTTATCGCTATGGCGGTGATCTGCTGCCTGTTCGCCGTTGCCCTGACTATTCTAAGCAAAACGACGCTCCAGGCAGACAGCAAGCTTTAAGCTGGCGGGTGGAGCAACCCCACGACACTGACTAAAATCAGCACCGCGCCCAGCGCCCGAAAAAACAGCCCGGTATCTGCTTTGAGCATATAGCGGTGGGCTTTCTCGCCGATTAAATGGCCAATAAAGGCACAGGGCAGCAGCCAGAGTTGATGGACTAACTGTAGGTCTACCCCCGCAATCAAGAACGAGACCATCTTGATCACCACCAGGATAAACCACAGCACAAACATGGTATCCCGCAGTTGTTCCTTAGCCACATGAACGGCGAACACCGCCACGATCAGCGGGGCGCCAATCAGCGACGTACCGCTCACATACCCCCCAAGCGCCAGCAGCACGTAGTCCACATACTTGTTTTTGCTCTTGAAGGGCCGGTTCAATACATAGCCAATGGCATAGATGATCACAATGCCGAAAATGATGCTGGTCATCACCTGGGCGGGTAGTGTTAATAGCCCTACCACCCCAATCAGCTTGGGGATAATCATGATTTTCAGGGCTTTGAACAGATAGCCCCAATCAATATTGCTCTCCGGAGAAGCGGTTCCCACGCTCTCTTTCTGCAGTTGGCGATGCCCATTCCAGGCAATCCAACTGGAGAAAATCAGCAAGTGAATAGCAATAATCGGCAAGAACACCAAGGGCTCGTTTGATACTAACAGCAGGAATGGCAGCGCCAGTACGGCGCCACCAAATCCCAGGCTGGTGCGCACAAAACCGCTCCAGGCAAATATCAGTCCGATCAGCGCATACTGGTACCAGAGTAGATCTGTCATGGGCTCGCAAGGGGTCCTAATGGTGGAGAGGGGTTGCCCAAGGACCACCAACTTGGCAATAGCGCGCGCACGCTGGCCTGGGCAAATCGATCATCCATTAATACCACAACACCTTCATCTTCTGGACTGCGAATAACGCGACCTGCGGCCTGCACGACTTTAATCATGCCGGGAATGCGGTAGGTGTAGTCGTCGCCCTGCCCAAAGCGCGCGGTTAGCCGTGTTTTAAGCGCTTCGTTGAAGTCGTTGAACGGTGGCAGGCCTAAGGTGGCAATAAACGCCCCGACCAACCGGTCGCCGGGTAAATCGATACCTTCGGCAAACGCACCGCCCAACACCGCGAAACCAATCCCTTTACCTCCGGGCGTAAAGCGCGCTAGAAATGCCTCGCGCTGCGTCTCTGGCATGCCGCGGGTTTGGCTGAAAACGGGCACGTCTGGGTGTGCCTCGCGAAAGCGGCTCAACGCAGTCTCCAGGTAGGCGAAGCTACTGAAGAAAGCCAAATAGTGCCCCGGCTTACGCTGATACTGCTGTGCTATGGCCACCACCATCGGCTCAATAGAGGCTTCCCGATCACGAAAACGCGTCGAAATATCGCTGCGGATACGCACTTCAAGCTGGTGCGCAGCAAATGGCGATAAGACCTCTTGCCACACCGTATTCTCAGGCAAGCCTAAGAGATCCCGGTAGTAGTGGGCAGGCGTGAGCGTTGCTGAAAACAGCACCACCGTGTGCGCTGCGTTAAACCGCGGGGCCAGAAAGTCGGCGGGTATCAGGTTGCGTAAGCCGAGCACCGCCCGTCCTCGGCCCTGGCGAGTAATGTCACATAGCGAATGCTCACCAAAGCGCTCCGCCAAGCGGCAAAACCTCAGGGCTTCAAACAGCAGCTCCTGAAGCTCAAGACTCGCTTGCTCGGGGTGCTCGCCAAGGTAATCGGTGATGGCAGAACCGACTTGCTGCGCGGCGGCCACTAGCTTCTCAGGCAGCGCCGTTAGCAGCCGGTAGGCCGGCTTTCTCGACTCGCCCTCTTCTTGCAACTCAGCCTCTTTAATCACCGCTTGCCACTGGCGGGCTAGCCGCCCTAAGGGCCGGGCGAGCGCTTTGGGAGAAGAGCGTCGCACCCGGTTGAAACGCTGCTGGTCAAGTTCGGCGCTGTACATGCCGCGAGCGCGCTCGACCAGGTTGTGCGCTTCATCGACCAGCACGCCCGTTCGCCAGTCGTTGGCTTGGGCCAGGCCGTGCAACAGCGCGTGGCTATCGAACCAGTGGTTAACGTCGCCAACGATCACATCCGCCCAGCGCGCCAGCTCTTGGCCTAAATAATACGGGCACACACTGTGAACGAGCGCCACCTCGCGCAGTGCTTCACGATTCAGCCACGCCTGCGTTACTGCCGCTTGGCGGGCGGCAGGCAAGCGGTCGTAAAAGCCAGCGGCCAACGGGCACGACTCGCCGTGACAAGCGCGGTCGGGATACTCGCAGGATTTCTCTCGTGCCACCAGCTCAAGCACACGCAGGGGTTGGGCGTTATCACCGCTGTTGCGCAGCGTGGCAAGGGCATCTAACGCCAAACGACGGCCGGGCGTTTTCATGGTCAGAAAGGCGATACGGTCCAACTGTTGGCGCGGCATCGCCGAGAGCATGGGGAAAAGCGTCGCTATCGTTTTACCAATCCCCGTTGGCGCCTGGGCGAGCAGGCAGCGCCCGGTGCTGGCTGACTTATAAACGCTTTCGGCGAGTTCACGCTGACCGGGGCGAAACGCGGCATGGGGAAAGTTTAAGATACGCAGGGCGCTGTCACGACGCTGGCGGTGGTCGGCTTCCTGTTCTGCCCAGGCGAGAAAGCGTTGGCACTGGGTGGTAAAGAACACCTGCAGCTCATCGGCGCTGGCATCTTGGTTGAGCAGCGTCTCTTTACCGCTGGCGATATCCAGGTAAACCAGCGTTAAAGTGACTTTTCCCAAGCCGCGCTCTGCGCACAGTAGCGCGCCGTATACTTTCACCTGTGCCCAGTGCAGGGCGCGCTGGTTATCCGCCATGCGCTCCAAGCTGCCGCGGTGGGTTTTTACCTCTTCCAGGCGGTTGGCTGCGGGGTCGTAACCATCGGCACGGCCGGTGACCATTAACCCTTTATAGCTGCCCCCTTCAAAGGTGCCGGACAGGGGCAGTTCGGCGATATAGTCTGCCCCGCGTCGGCTGGCGACAAGAGTATGGCCTTCGATGCCTTCGCGCGCGCTAGGGGCAGGGGTAAAGCGGTGATCCAGATCCCCCTCCCGGGCGGTGAAATCGCATAGCGCCCGCACCGCCACGCGATAGTTCGCACTCATACTGCAAGCTCGTCGCTGACTGCCCAGCGCACGTAACATACAGCGACAGGTATCTCGTAACGATGAAAAAACGCCAGCCATCGGCGCTGGTTATCCTGTAGCCGGTCACCAGGCCCTTTGACTTCAATCATCCGATAACGCGGCTCATCCGCAGGCGCGTCAGGCATAAACTGAATCAAATCCGGCAGCCCTGCCCGGTTGGCTTTTAGATCGTCCAGCAGCCGCTCAAAACAGGCCCGCAAGTGTTCAGGCGGAATACAAGCTAGCGCCAGCTCTATTAGCGGCTCATCAACGCTTGCCCAATGCACAAAGGGAGAGGCAAAGCCGCCTTTATCCCGCCAAGTCGCCCGAATCACCTCGCCGTAGCTGCCGTCTTCCAGGCGCGCCAAGCAGGCATCAAGGGCCTCTCGGCGCCGCGCCACGAAATCGTCGCGGTATAAATCCGCAGGGCCATTATGAAAGGGGTGAAAGAAAGCGCCCGGCAGTGGTTCGAAAATAGCCGACCAACAGAGCAAACCAAACAGCCCTGTTATCAGGGTGTTTTCCACATAGTAGACCGGCGCCTGGGGTACGCTGAGCGCTTGAACCACGGCGCGCTCCACGCTTTGTGGGCCGGGTAGTACTAAGTCCCAACGCTCGTGAACGGGCTCAGGCTCACTCGGCGCAACAGGCAATTTAAGCCGCCGCCGTAAGCGTGGCAACAAGCGTGCCAGCGCCTGCTGTTCGGTTTCATTGGGGCTGCTATCAAGCGCTTGAGTCGCCAGCTCAAAGGCCGCTTGATGCTCGCCCAACCGTTCCAGCACCCGCAACTGCCGGATTCGTGCTTCGCTGCTGCCGGAATCTCCATACAGCGTCAGCGCGAGCGCCGAATCACCGCTGCGCTCCGCCTCGCGGCCCAACTGCAGCAACAACCGTGCACGCCGCGTGGCCAGCCAGCGGTTATCCAATGCTGGCGGCACTTCAAGGTGCAGGACGGCAGGTGAATCGCCAACATCGAGTCGTTGACGCAGCCGATGGAGGTCTAAGTAAGTGTCTACTTCCTGACGCGACTGAAAGGCGCGGGATTGCGTCGTAAAAGGCACAACCTCAAAACGCTGCAGGCCAAGCTCGGTCAGCACGAACTCCGCCCAGTCCTGGCGCAGGTTGCCAAAAAACATTAAACGCAAGCGATCACAGATGTTCATCACACCGATACGCACCACGCAATCTGGCGCATCAGGCCACCAGGTCTGTAGCGACGCGGTTTGTGTAAGTCGGCTGGTCAGCGTGTCGTAGAGCACGGTTTTGGCGCTCGATAGGCTTAGCCCAGCGGCGCGAGTCTCATCCGCCAATACTTGGCGCAACTCGCCGAGGCGCAGCTGGTTAAAGAGTTCATTAATGCTCAGTGCTGGCTCAGCATCGACCCAGCCAAGCGCGTTCAAGGGCGCCATCGCCTCGCCACTGTTACCAACCTCGGCATAACTGAGCTTGCTGAGCCGAAATAGCTCGCCTTTACGCATCACCATGCGCACCAGCAGCGCTTGAGACGCCTGGGGCAAGCTTTCAAACTCACAAAGAAAAGCGAGCTCGTCTGCGGCGAGCAGATCAGCATGGCGCTCACTCACCCAGGCCAGAACGAAACGAAAGTTCGTCAGGTAATAGAAGGGGTCATCAAGCGAGGCGGTCGGCGTTTCGAAAGCACTGTTCATTTATCCATTCTAACAGTGCTCCAATGACCCCGTCATTGAGATTAACTATTCAATGAAAGCGTTTGAAAGGCGTGATAGGCCGCCACTACCGTTGCCATTTGCGCGGTATGGGCCTGCACAAAGGGCTCACCGATCAGCGTCTCATCAGGGTATTCGGTGATCAGCATCAGCGGCGTTAATTGATCGGCGTCTTCCGAGATCAAATAGGGGAAGCCATGCATAACCGGAAAGGTTAACGCGCCAGCATGGGTTTCAAACAGGGCAATTTGGGTGGCATTAAATTCCACCAGCCCAGGTACCTGAGCCAGTTGCTGCGTAACAGACTCAACCAACTGCTCCGCCGCTGCTTGCCAACCAGGCTGATGGCGGAGAATCAAAAAGAAACCCTTTGGAATCGTCCACATTTCAAAGCCACGGGGCACGTAGCCATTCAGCGGGCGCGTCCACTCATGGGCGGGGTAGCCGTGTAAATTCACATGCAGCCCCGCGCTGCTAATCGCGAATGCCTTTTCACGAATGGCATGCTCAAACGGTTGGCCTAGCGACTGACTCTGCAGATCATTACCAAACGCAGTGTAGCGCGCTGCGTGATGCATATGACGCGGCTGCTCGGCGACAAGTCGGCTTTGCAGTGCGTAGCCATCCGGGTTCTCTAGCGGCGAGATAACAAAGTGGGCATCGCCGCGGCGGCTAAGCGTTTGGGCTGCGCGCAATGCTCCCACCACACCAGAGGTTTCGTTGGCATGCTGGCCAGCACTGATCATCACGGCGCGGTCACCCCCTTCACGATAGCGCGCTTCTACTACTCTGCCCGTGCGGGTGGTGGCATATAGCGATTGGCTGCCAAGCGTCGCCAGTAACTGCTTAATTTGCTCAGTACCGATAGCCTGCTGGGCTTTGTCCAGCTCGACCACGTCACGCTGGGGTTGAGCAGTGTCCAACGGCCGCAGGCTGATCTTTAAATAGGGTTCGTTTCCTTGACTCAGCACCTCCGGCACGATCTGCCCCGGCTGAATCGAACGGTCACCCAGCGCTAAGCCTGCACGGTGCTGAAAATACTCAAGGGTAGAAAAATAGAGCTCTTCATGAAGCGCCTCAGCAAGGCTGATATGTTCATCATCCCAGGCTAAGCGGCAGTCACTGTTCGGCAAATGCACGGTGACGTTAAGCTCTTCAAAGTAAGGCGATGCTGCCTGCCACGAAGTTGAGGCGAGGGTCGACATCGTCGCTTGAAACAGCGCCTCATAGTCGGTCTCAACGCTGGATTCGCTGACCTCACCCTGGGGAGAGCTCAGCCGCAGCCAGCCACAGGGCGAGCACTGTGCTTCGTCAACATGATCTAAATGTTGACGATTAGGCGCTTCAACAAGATACGTTTCCTGACTTCCCGAGGTGCGCTCCACTCGAACGCGATAATGAAGAGGTGTAGAGATAAGGGTGGATTCAACATCCTTCCAGCGTAGCGATACACCTTGCGGAAGCAGCGCCGCCAGCGGGTAGGCTTCCAGCAGAAAGCGGCGCGGCGCATGCACTAACACAGGGTACTCAATCACCAGCGACTGCAGCGACGCCCAGGAGAACTCCTCTAAAAAGAAGTGCACCAGGGGCTTATAGGCACTGCGCAGGCGCGCGTTAATACCAGCATCCTTAAAGGCAGCTTCTGTGGCTTGGCGTTCGGCCTCATCGTCGAAGACCCACGCCTCCAACTGATAGCCTTGATAGGCAGGCGTGGCGTACTCATCAAGCAAAGCACGTGTGGTACGAGGAAAAGAGCGCTCTAGCAATGTCTTGTTCTGAAGGCTGTTTGTCATAAAGAAGTACGTCCTGTGGGATCAAGGGCATCGCGCAGCCAGTCGCCTAGTAGGTTCAACCCCAGCACGGTCAATAGAATCGCCAAGCCAGGGAATACACTCACCCACCACGCTGTTTGTAGATAAGTACGCCCTTCCGCCAACATGCCACCCCAACTGGGAATGACTGGATCGACGCCTAATCCTAAAAACGTCAGGCTGCTCTCCAGCAGAATATTGTTCGCCACATTAAGGGTCATCAGTACAATCACCGGGCCAATCAGATTCGGCAGCAGGTGCTGGAACAGAATGCGGATATCTTTCACCCCAATCGCTTTGGCAGCCAGAATGAACTCACGATCACGCAGTGAAAGCACCGAGCCTCTGACCAATCGCGCGTACTGCACCCACTGGGAGATAATCAGCAGGATGATCATATTGGTCAGCCCGCCACCAATCACGGCGATAAACGTGATTGCCAGCAGGATGAAGGGCAGCGCCAGTTGAACATCGGCAAAGCGCATGACGATCATATCCAGGAAGCCACCGTAGTAGCCGGATACCAAACCCATAATGATGCCAATCACCACCGCGCCAAGGGCTGAGTACACGCCTACTTTCAGCGAGATTTCACCACCGATAATCACTCGGGCTAGAACATCCCTACCCAGCGGATCAGTGCCGAGCGGGAAACTGGGTTCAACCAGCGGTGGCGTTAACCGATAGGCTAGATTCAGCTCTGAACCGCCACCGGGAAATAGCCAACCAGAAAAGATCACTGCAAAACCAATTCCGCCGACGAGTAACACGCCGAGAATAAACTCCAGGTTCTTAAAACGTTTTAACTTGTCGCTTTTGATAGCTGCCGTCATGGTTATTCCTTGCGCACCCTGGGATCAACCAGGCCGTAAGCGATATCAACGAGAAGATTGATGGAGATGATCATTAACGAGAGCACCGTGATAACGCCCTGCAAGACCGGATAGTCGCGCGCTGAAACGGCATCAAAAGCCAAGGTGCCGAGCCCCGGCCAGTTGAACACTCGCTCGACAACAACGATACCGCCCAGCAGCCCACCGAACTGCAAACCAAAATAGGTAATCAGTGGAATAGAGCAGTTACGCAGCGCGTGTTTGTAGAGCACCGCCGTGTTGGAAAGACCTTTTGCCCGCGCCACCATGATGTACTGGGAGCGCAGCGTATCCAGCATGGTAGTGCGCACCAAGCGAACATTGGTAGCGGTCAAAATAATACCCATGGTCGCGGCGGGCATAATGAAGCTTGAGAAGCCTTCCATACCGCTGGGTGGTAACAAGTTGAAGGTAATGGAGAGTACCAGCACCAACATAATGGCCAGCCAAAAGTTGGGGAAAGAGAGGCCGATCAGGGAGAAAATCCGAATCATCTGGTCGGGCCATCGCCCCCGTGAAACTGCCGCTTTAATCCCTAGTGGTATCGACACTACGATAGAGACAAATAGCGAGGCGAAAGCTAGCGCCAAGGTGGCCGGCAGCGCGCGACCAATCAGGTCGCTAACCGGTGTTCCACCCATAAAACTGCGGCCAAAATCACCCACTACTAAACCGCGCAAGAAACCGATGTACTGGGCCAGAAAAGATTGATTCAAGCCTAAGGCTTCACGAATCCTCTCCAAGTCTGCCTCGGTAATACTGCCCGCTCCCTGAGCCAACATCACCGCTGGGTCACCGGTTAAGCGAATCGCAAAAGAGACGATCAGCGTCACGGCAATCACCACAAAGATGGCCTGCAGTATTCGATATAAAAGAAACTTTGCCACTATGACCTCTTCGCTTTTAAGCCCGTAACGCTTCCCGGCTGCCCACTAAGGCAGCCGGGGTGCATTGCTATCAGTCGGCAACATCCACATCCGTCAAGCGCATACGGTTATCCGGGGCAGGTTCAAAATTCTGCACTCGGTCGCGTACGCCATACAGAGCATTGATGCTATAAAGCGGCATTTCCAAGGCGCGATCCTGGGTATAACGTGCAATAGCCTGAAGCAGGCCTTCCCGCTCATCCTGGTCGGTAATGCTGCGCTGGGCTTGTAGCATCTCATCCAGTTCTGCATCGCTGTCGTAAGGGTTCCAGCGCTCACCGGTGTGATACATCAGGTAGGCGGTATTATCGAAATCGAATGTCCAGCCGCCCCACTTCTGCTGGAACATCTCCCCCGTCCGGCCTGCTGGAATGATGTCATTGAGCAGCACGTTGGTTTCATAGGGCTGGATCGAAGCGGTTATACCTACGCCTTGCAGATAGGACGCCACCACTTGAGCCACTTCCCCGAAAGTCGCGTCGTTGCCGCGCACATCAATCTGAACGGTGGCACCGGGTTCAATACCTGCTTCATCCAACAGTTGGCGAGCCTGCTCTGGATCATAGGGCAGCGGCTCCATTGCGGGGTCGTTACCGAAAGATTGAGCGCCCTGGAAACTGGCGATCATTTCGCCTTCCCCAGCAAGAATAGCGTCAATAATCGCCTGACGATCCACAGCCATAATGAGCGCTTTTCTCACTCGTTCATCGGCAGTGATACCTGATTGAGTGTTGAACCGGATAGCTTCCACGGTCGGTGAAGGCACGCTGACAATGCTGGCCCCGTTGTGATTATTGATCGTGTCGATCATCCCAATAGGGATCGTCGGCGGAATAACGATATCGACACGCCCTGCCTGGAGTTCAGCTACGGCGGTGGAAGGCTCAGAGATAAACCGGTAGGTCACCTCGTCAAGCTTTGGCGCGCCGCCCCAATGGTCGGCGTAGGCTTCCAACTGCACGTCAACGCGCGGGTTGTACTCCACCACCTTGAAAGGCCCTGTGCCCACTGGGTGGGTATTGAAGTGCTCATCGCCATGCTCCGCCAGGTATTCCGGCGGTACAATCATGGCGCCGTAGCCCGCCAGCTTGGTCAGCAGTACCGGGTCGGGTTCACTAAGGTGAAAGTCGACGGTGGTGTCATCGATCACTTCCACACTTTCAATCGCCGTGTAGTTAGAGCGCTGGGGCCCTTGGGCTCCTTCGTCGCCTAGTAGGCGATCAAAGGTGAACTTCACCGCCTCGGCATTAAAGGCTTCGCCGTTATGAAAAGTAACACCTTCACGCAGGGTAAAACGAATACGGGTGCCGTCATCCAGCTCTTCCCACTCGGTGGCAAGGCCGGGCACCAACTCCATGTCAGGCCCACGATAGGTCAAGCCATCGAAAATATTAGTGGCAACCGCAGCCCAGTTGACTAAGAACGTATCGATGGGGTCCCAACTGCCAGGGTCTTGAGGCGAGGCGATGGTTAATGAACCCGCCTGAGCGGAAGCCGAAAAGGCAACGCTCAGTGCGATACCCGCAATGGCGCTATTGAGTACACGTTTGGTTCTCTGCATGGGGGGCACTCCTGTTTTTGTATCATTAACCTTGTCACTGGGTAGCTAACAAGGTGCTTTTTAAGACACAACCGTCAGATCATCGTGTTCTTGTTGGGTAATCAGTTACGACGCCAAACGCTCGGCGCTACCTGCTTCCTGAGCAACGAAATGTCCCTCCGCCACCCGTACCAATGGTAGATGCTCAGGCTCATCCCCTACCTTGCGGATAGGACTCAGAATATCCCCTTGCAACAACACCCGCTCCTGACGTTGAGTAGGATCAGCCACCGGCACTGCGCTTAAAAGTTTGCGGGTATAGGCGTGCTGAGGGGTATCAAACACCGCCCGACGTGCTCCTAGCTCGACGACTTGACCAAGGTGCAACACCGCCACGCGGTGGCTCATTTTCTCCACCACCGCCATATCGTGGCTAATAAACAGATAGGCCAAGCCTTCGTCTTGCTGCAACTCCATCAGCAGGTGAATGATCTGCGCCTGGATAGAAACATCTAAGGCGGATAGTGCTTCATCAGCAATGATCAACTTAGGCTTGGATGCCAGGGCACGGGCAATGCATATCCGTTGGCGCTGGCCGCCAGAAAACTCATGAGGATAGCGCTCGGCCTGATCGGCACTTAGGCCAACACGTTCTAGCAACTGGTCGACACGCTGTCGAATGGCCTTTGAACCCTGCAGCAGGCCATGGGTACGGATAGGTTCCGCTATTGAGAAGCCTACGGTTTTACGTGGGTCCAAGGAGGCAAAGGGGTCTTGAAAAATGTACTGCACTTCCTGGCGGAGACGCATTTTTTCTGCTCGCGACATATCGGCGACGGCCTTGCCACCAAAGCGTATTGTGCCACTGGTGCTTTCCTGCAACTGCTGAATGGTGCGCCCGATGGTGGACTTACCAGACCCTGACTCGCCGACTAAGGCTAACGTTTCGCCAGGAAAAATAGTGAAACTGACATTTTCGACGGCATGCACACGATGGCTAACACCGCCAAAGAACCCTTTACGAATATCGAAACGGGTCACGAGGTTTTCTACTTCCACTACCGGTGCTGCATCGGTTCTAGCGGTATCCTGCTGGCGGCTTTCTCCAAGCGTGCGTGCAACATTTCCATCCAGCACAACCAAAGGATCCATGCGGGGTAAGTTTTCGCCCTGCATGCTCCCAAGCTTAGGAACCGCGGCTAACAGTGCTTGTGTATAGGGGTGTTGGGGGCGGGCAAATATCTCCTCTACCGAGGCCTCCTCGACCTTTTCGCCATTGCGCATGACCACCACTTGGTCGGCCATCTCCGCTACCACGCCCATGTCATGAGTGATGAAAATGACCGCCATGCCAAGTTCTTGCTGGAGGTCGCGCATGATGGTGAGAATTTGCGCTTGAATCGTTACATCCAGCGCCGTCGTCGGTTCATCAGCCACTAATACCTTGGGACGGCAAGCCAGCGCCATGGCGATCATTACCCGCTGACGCATACCACCTGACAACTGATGGGGATAGCGCTTTAACAGCGCTTCGGCATCGGCTAGACGCACCAGCTTTAATAGTTTTACTGCTTCAACGCGGGCAGCTTCTTTTGAGCGTTTTTCATGCAATACCAACACTTCGGTAATCTGGTCGCCGATGGTGTAAACAGGATTAAGCGAGGTCATCGGTTCCTGGAAGATCATGGCAATTTCCTTGCCACGTATTCTGCGCATCGCTTTGTCAGTGAGCTGAGTTAGTTCTAGTGGTTGAGAGCCACTGGCGTCTCGTTGGAACAGTATCGTGCCACTGGTGATTTCGGCATTCATGTACTCCACCAAGCGCATGATGGCGAGGGAAGTTACCGACTTCCCCGAGCCAGATTCGCCAACAATCGCCGTTGTTTTACCTGGATAAACATCAAAGCTCAGGTTCTTAACCACTTGGTTGGAACCAAAATTAACGCTCAATGAGCGAACCGATAGTGCAGGTATAGTCGTCACAAGGTGCCATGCTCCCTACTCGTGAACAGCATTTTTTAGTCTTAGCGCTTACCGTTCAGAGCTTCCTAAACCATTAGTCGTATGCATTGATCATTTCAAACTACGTATCTTGCTAAACTTTTGTCAATCTATAATTCTTTAGCGTAGGCTAATTCTTCTGTCTTCAAAAAGGCCTCTGCTCTACTAAAGGAGCATAAAAAAAAGCCCCGGCGGGAGCTTTTTTGATTGTGCATGCTTTCGTTACGGATTATCGCAGTAGCGCATTTAACCAACCCGTAGTTGCTTAAGCACGGAAAGCCTTTTTGCCTCTTCGCTCTTTTCTTGTTTGCTTGCTTCTTTGCTTTGCGATTGAGAGGGCGCTTGGTGTATACCTGCCAGCACAAACCATTCGGCTTCAGAAAGGTAGCTTTGGCACCAGCGGCCCAGGGAGACGGCACTCTCTTCACGGCTACGCTCGCCGCAGCGGAAGCCATGTGCCAGGTGAAGCAGATCTTGACGAGCGGTACGCGCACGGGCATTACCACCGTGTACTTTTACCAGCGGACAGCGACGATCATAGGCGGCGTTGGTCAAGGCATTGAGCCAACGTTCCAATTCGTGCGCCTGAATTCCACCATACACTGCCACGCTTGCGCTCCCTGCCCCGTTGAAAGGGGCATAGCCTGCCCCATTTAAGGCACGCTGTCACTGGTTAACCTTTACACTTGTTTAGGGTTGTTACAGACTTTTGTCTAGCGCCTGCTCAAAACCTTGTAACACGTTGACTACATTGACACCGATTGCGTCTACCGCATAGCCCCCTTCCATCAGAAACACGCTGGGTAGGCCTACCTGAGCTAAGCGTTCACCTAGCAGGGTGAAGTCTGCGCTGGTAAAGGTAAAGGTGCTTATCGGGTCGCCCTCAAAGATATCGACCCCCAGCGATACGATCAGACACTCGCACTCGGCGGCTTTAATTTGCGCCAAGGCGTGTTCAAGGGTGGTCATCCAAGTAGCCACACTGGTGCCAGGTGGCAACGGATAGTTGACGTTAAACCCCTCACCTTTACCTTCCCCCTTCTCATCAGCGTAGCCCAAGTAATAGGGGAAAGTTACGTCGGGATCACCATGTAGGGAGATAAACAGCACATCGTCACGGCCGTAGAAAATTTGCTGGGTGCCGTTGCCGTGGTGGAAATCAACGTCAAGGATCGCGACCCGGCGTTTGCCTGCATCCAGGGCACGCTGGGCGGCGATAGCCGCGTTATTGAAAAAACAGTAACCACCAAACTGATCATAAGCGGCATGGTGGCCAGGTGGGCGACAAAGGCCAAAACTTGGCTCGCTGGTTAGCAGCGTATGATCCACTGCGCCCAACGCCGCATCTTTGCTTGCCATGGCGGCTTCAAAGGTGCCTTCTGAAATTGACGTTTCTGCCGCCAGCGCATAATAGCCTAACTGGCCGCTAATAGAGCGCGGAATGCGGTCGCCACGCATGGTGCGGGCGGGCCAAATATTGGGAATCGCCTCGCCTTCATGCCCAGTCACTCGCCACTCTTTCCAGCAGTTGGCTAAAAAAGTCACGTACGCCTTATCGTGCACCGCCAGCACTGGTGCCAATCCATAGGCGTCGGACGCTCGAATATCGCCAAGCCCGGATTTACGCAGTTGCTTAAGCACTAAATCGAGGCGCTCAGGACACTCAAATGGAGTCACCAATGTGCCATCATGTAGCTCTGTGCGCGCTTGGCGTAAGTGGCTGTCCTCTGAGAAAAACGTCAGCATTCCGGCTCCTTCATCTAAGCCCAAAAACAGTAGCGGATATGGGGGTCTTTCTAGTTAGTTTCTAAACGAAAAGGCCACTGCTTGGCCCATAGACGTTTATGGCTAGGGGTTTGTTGCTTTAGCTGGTATTCAGCCCGGCTAGCGGCGGCTCGATCTTCAAACGGCTGGGCACCTAGCAGTGCAACCGGTGGATTAGCGCGCGTGTAGCGCGCGCCCTTCCCCGTTAGATGGGTTTGGTAACGCTTAGTCACATTGTTGGTAATACCAACGTACGTACCCCGCTGGCACTCCAGCAGATAAACATACCAGATATTTGTAGCTAGCTGGCTAGCACTCGGCAGGGTCGTCACGTGTTCGCCTCTGAATGGGGAATAGAATTGGTTGATAGTGAGGTAATAAATACTTTTAAGGCCTCAATTGGCATTGGCTTCGCTAGCCCAAAACCTTGAAACATATCGCATTGATAGGCCATTAGACGTAGATGCTGCTCCTCACTCTCTACCCCTTCCGCCACTACCTTTAGCCCAAGGTGGTGCGCCATGGAGATAATGCCCTGCACGATAGCGGCATCATCACTGCTATGGGTTAGCTCGTGAATAAAGCTACGATCGATTTTTATCGTGCTGATCGGCAGGAGTTTTAAATAGCTTAAGCTTGAAAATCCGGTGCCGAAATCATCAATTGATACGCTTATCTGCATACTGCGTAGCGCGTGAAGGGTATCAATCGCCGCTTCGGTATTATCCATCAAGATTCCTTCGGTCAGCTCTAAGGATAACTGTTCCGGTGCTAGCCCAGTGTCTAACAGCGTTTGTCGCAGCGTGGTTAGAAAGCTAGACCGATGGAACTGAAGAGGAGACAGGTTAACGGCGACTCGCACGGGACCCAGCCCGTCTAGCGTTAATGCCTGCATATCTAAACAAGCACGTTTAAGTACCCACTCGCTAATCGGTATAATCTGGCCGGTGGCTTCGGCGAGCGGTATAAATCGTGCCGGTGAAATCCAACCTTTATCAGTGTGTGGCCAGCGTATCAAAGCCTCAACGCCGGCCAACTGACCACGCTGGTCGATCAATGGCTGATAATGTAGCTCGAAGGCATCCTGCTCGATAGCTTCTTGCAGGTCATTGCGTAATACCATCCGCTCGCTGACCGAGTCGGTAAAAGCTTGGGTAAACCACTCGTAGGCGTTGCGCCCCTGCTGCTTGGCTTTGTACATCGCCATATCTGCCTGCTGAATTAGCGTTTGCGGCTGTAGGGTAGTGTCTTGACTGAGCGCAATCCCAATACTCGCAGTGAGGTAAAGCTCTTGTCCGTCGAGGCAATAAGGCCGCGCCAATATGGTTAGCATGCACTCTACGCGCTCTACGACCTGTACTTCTTCTTCGATATCGGCAAGTAAAATCACAAACTCATCACCACCTAGCCGCGCCACTGTATCGTTTGGCTCCAGGGTAGTTTGCAGGCGTCTAGCCACCTCGATTAATACCCGATCCCCCACGGCATGGCCGAGATTATCGTTTATCGGTTTGAAATCATCTAAGTCAACAAACAGCACCGCTAACCGCTGTTCGCCTTGCTGTAAAAGAGTAAATTGCGCCAACAGCTTTTCTTCAAACAGCGCACGATTGGGTAACCGCGTTAAGTCGTCATGACTTGCGTGATAAGCCAGCCGCGCTTCATACGCTTTATGTTTAGAGATATCGTGCTGAACGCCCACAAAATGGGTAACGTGCCCCTCTTGATCACGCACTGGAGAAATATATAAATCGTTCCAAAACGGCGTACCATCTTTACGATAGTTGCACAGGGTCACGTGCACATCACGCTGTTCAGCTATGTGACGACGAATTTTCGCCACACTTGCGGGATCGCTACCACTGCCCTGCAGAAACCGGCAGTTTTGACCAATAACATCCTCCTGCGTATAGCCCGTCATGGTGGTAAACGCTCTATTTGCATACAGGATCGGCATATTGGGCAGCCTGGCGTCAGCGATCAGCACTCCATTAACACTGGCTTCAACACTACGTTCTAAGGTCCGTAATTGTGTTTGCTGTGCGCGGCTGGTAGTGACGTCTTGGGCAATACCATAGATGCCTGCAACGTTGTTATTGATGCTAATCGGCAAGGCAATCAAATCTAAAAGATGGGGCACCCCATTGCGATCACGAACAGAGAGTTCAAAACGAGTAATGTTTCCCTGTATGGCAGTTTGAAAATGCTGACCTACACGCTCTATGTCGTCAGCATTAATAAAATGCGAAAAATGTCGGTTTAGAATTTCGCTATGCGTATAACCGGTGATAGTAACGCAGCTAGCGTTAGCGGTAACAAAGTGGCCCTCGCTATCGAGTGAAAACACCGCGTCAGGGTGATGCGTAAAAAGCGAGCGATAACGTTGTTCGCTTTCTGCCAATGAAAGCTGCGCCGCTGATAATTCTCGTGCACGTGCAATACCCACCCCCACCAAACCTAAACTGAATGCCAATAGCCAGCTGAGTAGCAGCCCTCCCATGGCAACGGTGACCGGCATAAAGCTCATCATATACCAGTTATAGTGAGCACCTGGATAGGCGTATAATGTGAGGTTCACCCCGCCTGGCAAACCAGCGTGCCGCAATGCCAACGCCATATCTGGCGTTAAAACGGGATCAGCATTAAACCCTGGCGTGTGCAGGATGAGCAGCGGCTCTGTGCCACGATTAATGCTGACTTGGAATGGCCCGAGCGCCATTCTCAGCTCATTATTAAATAACTCTGCCATATCAAACGTCGCAAGCAATTGCTGACCGCTATTCTCGTTAGAAATCGCCAGCAATACCCGCTGAGGCTGGCTCTCATCAGGAACCATCAGGCGTGGTTGACTAAGTGGAACGTTCAACCAGTTATTTACTCGCGGCTTGGTTATTTGCTGTTGGAACCACGTTTCCTCATCCGTGGCGCGGGTGGTTGACCACAAGGGCTGCCGCTCTTCATTGAGTAGCATTATGGCTTTTAAGCTGGGCATATCGCGCAGATAGTTCTGTGCATCTGGAGCCAACCAGGCCGCATCAACATCACCTTCCGCTGCGTTCAATCGCTCAGCCATACGCTGCATCTGATGTAAACGGGCACGCATTGCCTGCTCAGCATTGAGCTGCACATTATCCAGTAGATACATAGCTTGCTGATGCGTCGCCGCATGCTGTTGCATGCTGAGTAGTAGCCACGCCAAGCTACTGATCGCTACGCCTATCAACGCCGCAATAATGGCCCACCGCCCTGGATTAAGACATTCTTGTTGTTTACGCCCCCCAATGGCAACCAACGCACTTCCCAGCAGCACGGCGAAAACTACCACTGCCACGGGTGAAGATGAAAAAAACGGCCTCGCTGCTTCAACGCCACTCCATAAACGCGTAATGATGAAGCCTGCAAAGAGCCATAAAACAAGACCCGCCACCAGCCATATACAACGGCGACGAAAGGTAGCAAATCCAATAAATAAACAGAGCGCTACCGCTAGTAGCATCACAGCGGCTATCGATGTAATGCGTAGCTGACCGGTTAACCATGAGCCTTCCTCTCCCCCCGACCATTGGTTGTGCACCAGGGTATACACCAGCATTGCCATCAATAAACATGCGCTGAGACGGCGTAGCCACAACCAATGTTGCAACGCTGCCAACAGCCCTATACCTAATAGCAAGGTTGCCACAGCAGCATCCGGCACCAGGGTAACCGCGAACAACGGGTACTGCGCGCCAATGCCAAATATTAGTCCTGCCAAGCCCATGAAGAGTAGCGCGGCAGCGACCATTAAGAGCAGCGTTTCCAACACTAGATCACGGGTATTAATCGGCATGTGCTACGGAACTCCTACTTAGCACGACACTGATGGCTAACGTTCAAACGCGACGCTTTCCGACAGCGACTTTAACAGCGTGTACTGATGGTTAAGATAATCGGCATAGTTGTTAAGCGGACGATAGTCGATTAAGGAGCCATGGCTATGCTCAATAGTGCGCGCCAGCTTTGGCTGCGTAAGTGCTTGCTCAAAGGCATTGGCCAGTATCGCTAATCTTTCGGGGGAAGTGTTAAACGGTGCAAAAACACCCCTATCAGTGGTATTCACCAGTTCGATACCCTGCTCTAGTAGCGTGGGCACTGCTGGCAAGCCCGTTAATCTAGCTTCCCCTGCCACACCCAGCGGCGTGAGTGCATTAGTGGCGAATAACTGGCTCGCAGAAGGTAAGTTGAGCATCGCAAAATCGATCTCACCGGCAAGTAGTGCTGCCACTTGGGCCCCCGTGTCGGGGTAATGAATAAACGCTATATCCTGGGGATTAATACCCGTTTGATGGAAGAAATGTAACCAGAAAAAATGATCGGTAGAACTGGGGATAATGCCAAACATCAGCGGCTCAATCTGCTCTGCGACTAACACCGGAATATCACGGGCAAGTTGAGCAGTGTGGCCTGAATAAGTAGCGGGTATGTTCACTGTTCGCGTGAGTAGTGCGACAGGCGCAAAGGCCTGATGAGAATAAGCCGACAGCCCCGCAAAGTAAGCAAGATCGATGGTTTGGTGACTGCCAAGCAGTGTATGACCATCGGCCTCTGCGTCTTTGACAGTTTGTGATCCACGCGTCGCACCACTACCCGCAATATTAACGATATTAATCGAGGTATCTAGATAGGTCTGCGCTTCCGCAGATATGTCACGAAACAGTACATCGGTGGCGCCCCCAGGACCAAAGGGGACGACTAGCGTAATGTCGGTATCGGGAAAGGGCTTATCTGCCAGCGTGGCGAAGCTCCACATGCAGAGCCACGTTCCCATCCACACTGTAAGCGCCATTTTTAAGCGTTTATTCAAGCCACTCTTTCCCCGGTGATGTCTTAACGCTAACCCCTTTTTTGGGCTCATTATTTTGCCGCGGTTTTATTAGCGCTTCGCACTTACTCACCACAACATACCTTTAATTTATGCCCGCTACCACATAAGCACGAGTCATTGCGGCCGGGTTTTAGGCGGGTAAGCGTGGGGGCACCCTTCACATACCACCAGCGCTGTTGCTCATACACGAAGCGGGACACCTCTTCCAGCACATGCCAGCGTTTTCGCCCACGCCCTCGTTCAAAGAAAAATGCCTGAAAATGCACCTGTCCCCTCTCCTCAAGCGCTGGTTCGGCATTAAGAATGACCAGTCTCTTCCACTCGGTTTCGGGGTCAGGAGCAAGCACCGCTGGGCGTGTGGAGGAGTGCCAAGTTGCCAACAGGTAGTCACTAAGCCCCAGCACAAAGGCTGAATATCGCGAGCGCATTAGTGCTTCCGGCGTTGGCGCGTCGGCGCCTTGATGGTAACGGCCACAGCAATTATTCAACATTAATTCGCTACCACAGGGGCAACTTACCTTTGTAATCTGAGTCATAATTCTTAGCCATATCGCTATATCCTGCCTAGCCTAACCGATTCGACCTATGCGCGTCGCTTGGCGTGTATCAGTTTTGTTTCGATATTCAGGCAGTGTTAGGTATATAGTGATGGGGCAACATATTCAGACGACGGAGTACGAATCACGATTGATCATTCTTTCCAAAAAATTTGGAGGTTCTCCTATGAAGGTATTTAAACCGGAATGGCAGTGCACGTTTAGCGTAAACGAAGGCGCGGAAGAATCAGCAACTTGGAAAGAGAAAATCGCGTGACGGCTCAGGGGAGTTGCGGATAGGCTGGAAGGTGGCGGGCGCACGGTAAAAATCGATTACCGAGTGACGCCAGCAGTTAGCCCACAGGAAGTGGATACTTGCTTAGGCAAGGGCTTCGAAGTAACTCAGCGCCTGCTGACGCAGTTAGCCCAACAGCAGGCGTGCGAAGATGTGATGCGCCATGCCAAAGCTGAGCTGTTTGAACAACATCCTCAGCACTAAAATGGTAGTTTAAAAAATCCCACCCCTTTAACAGGGTGGGATTTTTTTGGGCAACCACAAACGCTAGACGGGCTGTTCCAGCGCTTTACCCATCTTAGTAAGGAACGCCTCGCACTCCTTTAGCTGAGCAATTTCAATATACTCATCGGGCTGGTGCGCCTGGGCAATGCTGCCAGGGCCGAGAATAATAGTTTGCAAGCCCTGGCCCTGGAACTGCCCCGCTTCCGTGGCGTAAGCCACTGCGTGGTTACAACAAGCGCCAGGCAAATGATCTTTGGCTAAGCGAAGCACTTTGTCGTTATCGCGATCCGCTAACCCCGGCACGGTAACGTTAAGGGGCTCGGTGGTGATCTCAACGTGCTTGCCTTTAGCCTGCAGTTCAGCGGTTAGCCGAGCGCAAAACGCCTCAAACCGCGCGTATATCTCGTCAAAGGTGTCGGTGGGCAGGTGGCGAATCTCCCATTCAAACTGGCACTCCCTGGCCATGATATTGATCGCCGTACCGCCTTGTATTTTGCCTACGTGCAGGCTGGTATGCGGCACATTAAAGGCCTCATCGACCCGCCCCTCTTCGATCAACGTCGCCATCGTATCTTCAATAAAGGTGACTAGCCTTGCCGCTACGTGGATGGCTGAGGTGCCTTGATTGACCTGGCTGCTGTGGGCTTCCTGACCAATCACCGTGGTGCGCAGGTTAGTAGCGCCTTTCTGCGCCACTACCGGCTGCATGCTAGTGGGCTCGCCGACAATGACATGTGCGGTTGTAGAGTAGTGCTCGTAAAAGCGCTTAATAAGACTGGGCGCGCCAACACACCCGATCTCTTCATCGTAGGAGAAACCGAGATAAATCGGCTGCTGTAGTGGGGCTTTCGACCATGCAGGTACCATGGCCAGTACGCAGGCGATAAAGCCTTTCATATCGCAGGTGCCACGTCCATAAAGGCGCCCATCGCCGCCGTCACGCAGAGTGAAGGGATCACTTGACCACGGTTGGCCCGCCACCGGTACTACATCGGTATGCCCGGAAAGCATTACCCCACCCGGCGCGTCTGGGCCGACCCTCACGATTAAATTAGCCTTGGTGCCACAGGGGCTCATCACCCGCTCAGCGCTAACGCCAACCTCAGCCAAATACCCTTCCACATACTCAATCAATGCCAAATTGGATGCACGAGAGGTGGTGTCAAAAGCGACCAGTTTTTTGAGTAGGGCAATGGCGTGGGACATGATGTTCTCTTTTCGGGATAACGAGTCAATACAGCTGCCGCTAACCCTAACACCCTCCAGATGCGCCGACTACTGCCACTCCTCAGCGTTGAATGTCATCGTGTATTCATCTTGCCTTCATCAAACCGTCATCGTCACTTTCTAATGTTCAGTGCAACTAAAAATCTCTACCCGTATTGTCGCTAACTGATGATTCAACTACCTGATGGTATTCAGGTTCTCAAGGAGCCGTTATGTCTCGTAATACGTTACACGCGCTTGCCGTGGGTGTGGCTACTGCCAGCCTGAGCCTGTCTGCCCATGCCGCGACAGAAGTTAGCTGGTGGCACGCCATGGGTGGCCAATTGGGCGAAATCCTTGAAGGCATTACCGAAGACTTCAACACCTCCCAGGATGAGTATCGCGTTAACCCCAGCTATCGCGGCACCTATACCGAAACCATGACCGGTGCGATTGCGGCGTTTCGTGCTAACGAGCAGCCGCATATCTTGCAGGTATTTGAAGTCGGTACCGGCACCATGATGAATGCCGAAGGTGCTATCTATCCGGTTTATCAACTGATGGAAGAGCACGGCCGCCCCTTCGACCGCGAAGCATTCCTACCCGCAGTCGTCGGTTATTACACCGACACCAGCGGTAATATGCTCTCTTTCCCGTTTAACTCCTCCACGCCGATTATGTACTACAACCGTGACGTGTTTGAGGAAGCGGGCCTAGACCCTGAGCAGCCACCCGAAACGTGGGAAGCGCTGGCGGAAGCGTCTCGCCAAATCGTTGAGTCTGGTGCCGCTAGCTGTGGTTTCACCTCCTCTTGGCCTAGCTGGGTGATGCTGGAAAACTTCTCTGCCATGCATAACTCGCCGCTTGGCACGCTGGAGAATGGCTTTGGTGGGATGGAGACCGAGCTCAACTTCAACAATGAGCTGGTCGCCCGCCACTGGGATAACCTGCACGATTGGCAGGAAGAGAACGTCTACCGTTGGGGCGGCCCAGGCACCGGTGCTGACGCTGAGCCGATGTTCTACTCTCAAAACTGCGCGATTTTCTTTGGCTCTTCCGCCTCCCGCGCCGATGTGGCTGCCAATGCAGACTTTGAAGTCGGCTTTGGCATGCAGCCCTACTACGACGACGTAGAAGGCGCGCCGCAGAACTCAATCATCGGTGGCGCTACGTTGTGGGCACTACAGGGCCACAGTGACGACGAGTACGAAGCCGTGGCGGCTTTCTTTGAGTATCTCTCCCAGCCAGAAGTACAGGCTGAGTGGCACCAGCAAACCGGCTACCTGCCGATCACTCAAGCCGCTTGGGATTTAAGCGCAGAGCAGGGCTACTACGAGGAAAACCCAGGTGCGGATACGTCGCTGAAACAGATGACCCTCAACGAGCCGACCGAAAACTCGAAAGGCCTGCGCTTTGGTAACTTCGTGCAGATTCGCGACACTATCTCTGAAGAGATGGAAGCCGTGATGACGGGTAGAAAATCCGGTCAAGAAGCGGCGGATGCGGCGGTTCAACGTGGCAATAATCTGCTGCGGGATTTTGAATCTGCCAATCAGTAAATAAGTACTTACGTCGCCGCTTATCCTTCTGGGTAGGCGGCGCTGTTATTTTTAATACTTATATTTATCAATACGTCATTGCTACGTAGAAGAGCTATCCATGCAAACTAAACGCATGACCTTTCCCGGTCGCTGGCTACCTTTCGCGCTGTTGGCGCCTCAGGTAGTGGTGACGCTGATCTTTTTTATCTGGCCCGCCGGACAGGCGCTGTATCAGTCGCTACTGCGCGAAGACGCCTTTGGGCTGCGCACCACTTTCGTGGGGCTGGAAAACTTCGCTCGGCTGTTTCGCGATGGCGCGTATCTCAACTCGCTGTCGGTAACAGTAGTATTTGCAGTGGGCACCACGCTGTTATCAATGACGGTGGCGCTTTTATTAGCTAGCACCGTGAACCGGATGATTCGTTCGCGCAGCACGTATACCACTCTGCTGGTTTGGCCCTACGCCATTGCGCCCGCCATTGCAGGGGTATTGTGGTGGTTTATCTTCAACCCCTCGATTGGCATTGTGCCTTACATGCTTGAGATGGTGGGCTACCGCTGGAATCACCGTACGTCGAGCAGTGATGCCATGCTACTGGTGATTTTTGCCGCCGCGTGGAAACAGATCTCCTACAACTTTTTGTTCTTTTTGGCAGGCCTACAGTCCATTCCCCAATCGCTGATCGAAGCTGCCTCTATTGATGGTGCCAGCCCCTTCAAGCGCTTCTGGACGATTATTTTTCCCCTGCTCACCCCCACCACGTTTTTCTTGATGGTGGTTAACGTGGTGTACGCCATGTTCGACACCTTTGGCATTATCCACGCCACCACCCAAGGCGGCCCGGCCCAGTCTACCAACATCTTGGTTTACAAGGTTTATGCCGATGGCTTCGTAGGGCTGAATTTGGGCTCTTCCGCAGCCCAGTCGGTGATTTTAATGGCCATTGTTGTGTTACTCACGGTGGTGCAGTTCCGCTTTATTGAACGGCGCGTGAATTATTAATCTGGCCCTTTTAATAAGCCCTTGTTGGAGTGTTGTGATGGTTGAAAACCGCCCTTGGGCCAATTTTTTCGCCCACACCGTATTAATTATTGGCGTTGCGCTGGTGGTTTTTCCGGTTTACATCGCCGTTGTGGCCTCAACTCAGGCACCGGGAGAACTGATGCGCGGCACGCTACCGCTGTTGCCTGGCAGCCATGCCATCGAAAACTATACCCGCATGTGGCAATCGGGGGTTTCCCATGCCGGCGCACTGCCTGCAGCACAGATGCTCTGGAACAGCTTTGTCATGGCCATGGCAATTACGGTAGGCAAACTATCGATTTCGCTACTATCCGCCTTTGCAATTGTCTACTTCCGCTTCCGTTTTCGGATGTTCTTTTTCTGGCTGATCTTCGTCACCCTGATGCTGCCGGTTGAGGTACGCATTATTCCCACCTTTCAGGTGGTCGCGGATCTGAAAATGCTCAATAGCTTTGCCGGACTGTCGATCCCACTCATTGCCTCGGCCACGGCAACGTTTTTGTTCCGCCAGTTCTTTATGACCATCCCTGAAGAGATGCTGGAAGCCGCACGAGTAGACGGTGCCGGTCCGCTGAAATTCTTCAAAGATATTTTGCTGCCGCTTTCTGTGACCAATATCGCTGCGCTATTCGTGATCATGTTCATTTACGGCTGGAACCAGTACCTCTGGCCGCTGTTGATTACTACCGACCCCAACTACTACACCATTGTGATGGGCATTCAGCGTATGACTTCTGAAGAGAACCCTCAGTGGCAATTAGTCATGGCAGCCGTGGTCATGGCAGCGCTGCCGCCCGTATTAGTGATTTTGTTTATGCAACGCCTGTTCGTGAAAGGCCTGACCGAGACGGAGAAATAAGATGGCCAGCATTACCTTGGAAGGGCTGAAGAAAACCTACGCAGGCTGTGTGAATGCGGTAAAGGGCATTGACCTGCATATTGAAGATGGCGAATTCGTCGTGCTGGTCGGGCCTTCCGGCTGTGGCAAATCTACCCTGCTACGCATGGTAGCTGGGTTGGAAACCATCACTGAAGGAGCACTTAAAATCGGCGACCGTGTGGTCAATAAGCTTGAACCCGCCGAGCGCGATATTGCCATGGTGTTCCAAAACTATGCGCTCTACCCGCATATGACGGTGTACAACAACCTTGCCTATGGTCTGAAAAATCGTGGTTTTAAGAAAGACGAAATTGAAAAGCGCGTGCGCATTGCCGCCCAGATGCTTGAGATAGAGGAATTTTTAGAGCGCAAACCGCGCAAGCTCTCCGGTGGACAGCGCCAGCGGGTGGCAATGGGCCGTGCCCTGGTGCGCGAACCAGCGGCGTTCCTGTTTGATGAACCGCTTTCCAACCTGGATGCCAAACTGCGCGTACAGATGCGTGTTGAGATCAAGCAGCTTCAGCGGCGTTTAAAAACCACTAGCCTGTATGTGACCCACGACCAGTTGGAAGCGATGACCTTAGGCGACCGTTTAGTCGTGCTGAATGCGGGGCAAATCGAGCAAGTGGGCACGCCTATGGAGATCTACGCCCGTCCAGCTACCATGTTTGTAGCAGGCTTTATCGGCTCCCCCGCCATGAATATGGTGCCAGTCGAGTACCTTCACGCTCGCGGCGCTAACGGCCTGTTGGATAACCTGCCTGATGGCACCGATATCGTCGGCATTCGCCCTGATGATATGCACTTAGCCCCACCAGAAGGCCCGCATTTAATCGTTGAATCAACCCTACAGCTATTTGAAGCCGCCGGCGCCGAAAGCCACCTGTACGTTAATCTCGCCGATAGCGACCAACCCACCGTTATCCGCGTGTCAGGCCAGCCACCCGTCGCCGAAGGCGAGATCTTGCGGTTCTACGTGACCCGCGACGCACTGCATCCTTTTAATAGCGCCACAGGGAAGCGCACCGTGAATTAAACTAATCACGTATAAAATAGTACGTAAACAGAGGGTTCATAGACTACGTTTGAGAAAGTTAACGTGACTCTTCTCTCCTGTACCTACCTACTTAATAGGTGCGCATAGGCCTTTTGCCATGAGTATTACTCCCTCTTTACTGGACACCCTTTACCGTCACCACGCTAGGCGTGTGCAGGCGACACTGATTCGGTTGCTGGGAGATTTTGAACTTGCCGAAGAAGCCATGCAGGAAGCTTTCGTTGCGGCGGTTCAGCAATGGCCTGTGAGCGGTAAACCTGACAACCCTCAAGCATGGCTGATTCGTACCGGCTATCACTGTGGGATCGACCAAATTCGTCAGCGCAGCACTGCTCGCCGCCGAGCACACTTGCTACTACCCATTGAAGAAACATTGGAGCTGGACGAGGCTGTTATCGAAGATGACTCGTTGCGGCTGCTGTTCACCTGCTGCCACCCAAGCCTAAGCATAGAAGCCCGCATTGCGCTGACGTTGCGCGAGATGTGCGGCCTAACCACCGAACAGGTGGCTAGCGCTCTGCTAATGAAACCCTCTACGCTGGCACAGCGTATTGTGCGGGCTAAGCGTAAAATTCGCGATGCGTATATACCCTACGCTGTCCCCGCGCCGGACGTGTTGCCCGAGCGGCTTCCAGATGTGCTCCAGGTGATCTACTTGGTTTTCAACGAAGGCTACTCAAGTAGCATGGGCACCGCAGTAGTTGATATTAGCCTGACCCGTGAAGCCGTGCGGCTTGGCGAAGAGCTGACAAGACTTCTCCCTGAGGGCGAAGTGTTTGGGTTAATGGCGCTGATGATGCTCAATAATGCCCGCCGAGATGCACGCCAGAATAGTCTCGGCGAGCTGGTAACGCTGGAGGACCAAGATCGACGCCTCTGGCACCAGACCGAGATTCGCGCAGGCATCGAATGGCTCGAACAGGCATTGGTATTAACACCGCTTGGCTACTATACCCTTCAGGCATCCATTGCCGCCGTTCACGCCCAGGCCAGCAGCGCCGAGCAAACCGACTGGGCGCGCATTGTTAGGCTCTACGACGCCTTATGCCGACGTTATCCGTCGCCGATTTTGACGTTAAATCGGGCAGTAGCTATTGCCATGCATGACTCCCCGGCAACCGGGCTGAACTTGCTCGCCGAGCTCGCCAATCACCCACGACTCTCCCACTATCATCTGTTTTATGCAGCGCAGGCGGATTTATTACGTCGTCAGGGCGAGTATGAGGCAGCACGCTGCGCCTATCAAAAAGCACTGGCATTAACCACCCAAGACGCAGAAAAACGTTTCCTTCTCAGCCGCCTAACCGAATTGGAAACATCGCTATAAAAAAAATATGCGAGCCTGTCGATTTTTGAGCACGCCAAACGACTAGAGAGTAACCACCATCACCAGGAAGGAGACTCTCAATGAAATTTATGTTGATACGGCGTGCCGATGACACCACCGAAAACGGAGCGCTACCGTCACAGGAAATGCTCGCTGCCATGGCTGCCTATAACGAGCGCATGATGCAAGCTGGCGTATTAATCAGCGGCAGCGGCTTACGTCCAACGAGTGACGGCTGCCTGATTCGTTTCGAGCATGGCACTCCTACTATCATCCCCGGCCCGTTGTCACCCCCAAGTGAGCGTATCGCTGGCTACAGTGTGCTCGAAGCCCCTTCTCTAGAAGCTGCTATAGGGTGGGCACAGCAGTGGCCAATCATGGATGCCGATGGCAACGTGACCCTGGAGCTACGGCGTTACTACACGCTGGAAGACTTCGAGCCCGGCGCCGGACTCGAGCAGCATCGCTCCCATGCCCAGGTGCCCGATGCGATGAACGTTCATGTAGCGTTTCCCGGCACCTGCCGAGAAGCCATGCAGTTTTATGCTGATGTGACCGGCGGTCAATTAGAGTGCCTGCTGACCTATGCAGAAACACCCGCAGCCGAACATACATCACCGACACTGCATGACCGCATCATCCATGCCTCGCTTAACTTACGTGGTCGACGCTTGATGGGTGCCGATATGTCCCCCGAGGCCTACACGCCTCCTCAAGGCGTACAGGTTCAGTTGGAGTACCAAGATATTGAGCAAGCATCATCAACATTCGCACGTCTGACGGAAGGTGGGAAAATCATCATGCCATTTGAAGCTACCTTTTGGTCAGCGGGGTTTGGCATGGCCACCGATCGCTTTGGCATTCAGTGGATGATCAATGTATCGACGGAACACTGCCCACTGGAAAATGCAGGAGGTAATCCATGAAGTACGTTGCGCTGGTGTATTACCAGGAACAGCTTATTAATGCGATGAGCGAACAGGAGTGGCACGATCTCAACCAGGAGTGCATTAACGGTGTGGAGCGATTAACCGCTCAAGGCAACTACTTGGCGGGTCAACCACTGCAACCCATAGAAACGGCGACCACCGTGCGCGTGCGCGATGGCGAGACGCTAATCTCCGACGGCCCTTTTGCGGAAACCAAGGAGCAGTTGGCAGGCTTCTATCTGCTGGAAGCCCACGATTTAAACGAAGCGCTGCAGTTGGCCAGCCGCATCCCACCCGCCCGGCTTGGCAGTATTGAGGTGCGCCCCGTGCGAGAACTTCCCCCCAAAACAGAGACAGGAGAAATGCCATGAACACCGCCACCTACCCCTATGTCGATGGCTTCGTTGCAGCAGTACCCAACGCCAATAAATCCCAATTCCTAGAACATGCCCGAGCCGCCGCCGTGGTGTTTAAGGAGCACGGCGCGCTGCGTGTGGTGGAGTGCTGGGGAGACGACGTACCCGAAGGGGAAGTCACTTCTTTCACCATGGCAGTGAAGCGCAAGGATGACGAGACGGTTATTTTTTCGTGGATTGAGTGGCCATCGCGCGCAGTGCGCGATGACGCCATGCCAAAGGTGATGCAAGACCCTCGCCTCCAGATGGAGACTAACCCGATGCCCTTTGATGGCAAACGAGTTATTTATGGTGGTTTTACCAGCATCATTAATGAGTAAAGCGCTATAAGCGGCCCAGAGATTTACTCCGTATCCTGCTGGGCCGCCACATCACTCATCCGCCCTTCTGCTTTGTAGAAGATCTCTTGGCGCTCGACCATATAGTCGCGCAGCATTTCCCAATCGGTATTACCCACAATAGTGTTGCGGCCGTCGTCGTAAACTGCACCTAGCACTGCATGGCTGTCGCCGCCGGTCGCGGTGAAGTTGTTGGTGGCGATGGTGTAGGTGCGTTCCGCATCAATGGCCTGCATCGCGCCTTCCTGGACTATTTTCAAGCTGATGACGCGCTCACCTACTGGCTTGCGACTGTCATACACCAACTCAACCCCTGCAGAAACATGCAGGAACCCACCGTTCTCAGCAGGTGCGTCAGCCAAGGCAATTTCAAAGGTTTCGAGAAGCTCGGCACCAGTGACCTCAAGTAGCGTCAAGCGATTGCCAAACGGCTGCACGGCGATTAGATCCCCCACCGACACATCGCCTACCTCAATCGCTTCCCGAATACCGCCGCTATTTTGGATCGCCATTACTGTGTCGGGTGCCACTTGCTGCGCAGCATGCAGTTGAGCATCGGTGATTAAATTACCCAGCGCTGTTTCATTGGCACGCACACTCTGTTCATCGCCGCTGCCGTGGCGCGGGTTGGGTAGCGCGGAGATCACTTTGGCGCCCACCTGGGTATCGCGTAACTCTTTAATCGCGGCGGTATAAGGCGCTAGCCGCTCAACTGCATCAGAATCCGCCTCGCGCTCGTCAGCAGCAAGCAGCTCACCGCTGACATCAACCACCACCCCATCGGCATCAAAGGTCACCTGCATCACGCCGAGGTGTTGCCCATATTCACCCGCTT
This sequence comes from Halomonas sp. NPDC076908, assembly GCF_050269715.1. Classification (NCBI taxonomy): domain Bacteria; kingdom Pseudomonadati; phylum Pseudomonadota; class Gammaproteobacteria; order Oceanospirillales; family Halomonadaceae; genus Halomonas; species Halomonas sp. NPDC076908. The sequence continues at coordinate 30,569 of NZ_JBNNIW010000022.1, forward strand.
GACCAATGACCGTGGGTGTTAGCGTTTCACCGGTGCTGTTTTCGGTGAGCAACGTAGGTGGCGAAACTTGAGTATGGCTGTGGCCGCCAATAATAATGTCGATGCCTTCAACGTGCTCTGCCAGCAGCAGATCGTTACCCACACTGGGGTCGCTGTCATAACCAAGGTGGGTGAGGGCAATAATCTTGTTGACACCCTGCTCTTCAAACGCTGCCACCATGGCTTCAGCCGCTTCACGATAATCGCTGATGGTTATTTGACCGGGGCTTGAGATCGTTTCGCTATCCTGGGTGCTTAATCCAAAAATGCCGATCTGCTCGCCATTGTGCTCCACAATAATCCCGTCATAGAGACCTCCCGCCTGGGGTTCTGCACTCATTGACTCGCCTAGCCTGTCAGCAAACTCAGGAGCCGCTGAGAAATCCAGGTTGGCGCCTAAAATGGGAAAGTCTGCACCCGCAAAAAATGCCGCTAATGCCTGATGCCCCTCTTCCGGGTCACCCAAATCAAACTCATGATTACCCGGCACAAAGGCGTCGTAACCCATTAAATGCATAAATTCGAGGGCATCCTGACCCTGAAACTCAGTGAAGTAGAGCGTGCCTGAAAAGATATCGCCCGCTTCCAGCAACAGCCCTTCGCCATACCGCTCTCGGGCTTCATTGAGCGTGGTGATTAACAGCGGGTACTGATCAGTGCGCCCGTGGAGATCGTTGGTGTGAAACAGCGTCAGGGTGAAATTATCAGCCAGTGCAGGGGGAACGGTGATGAATAAAGCTGTTCCTAGCACAATGCCATAGCGATTAAAACGCATCTTGATGACTCCTTTCATGTCCATGTCGTAGTTCACCGTTAGCGTGAACAAAAGCAACGTACTCATGAGTTCAAAACATTCTTATAAAAGGAGTGTTGCATCAACACTGCTTACTATACCCAATTTATATAATTAATATTTAACTGCTATTTAATCTATAAACGTATTTATTCATGAGAGTTACTTCTATTTCATCCAAGGCCAATCCGTCATCACATATTCACCTAGTTGACTCGGCAGTGTCATTCTCGCCGCCCACACTAGCGTTAAATGTGATAAAGGGATGAATCGCTCATGCGCCTCTGCATCGTTAGTGAAACATGGTCACCAGATATCAACGGCGTCGCCCATACGCTGAGCCGGTTAAGCTGTGAACTCAATCGGCAAGGAGTGCCGGTGGATGCCATTCGCCCACGACCACGGGTAGCCGGAAACACCTCCCGCATTAACCATGAACTTCAGGTCACGCGGTTTGCATTGCCAGGCTACACCGACGTTCAAGTAGGCTTGGCAACACCGGCCTCCCTACGTCGTTTTTGGCGGGTCTATCGTCCTGATGTGATCTATTTGGCAACCCAAGGCCCGCTTGGCTGGGCGGCACGCCAGGCAGCGCGACGGCTGAATATTCCACTAGTGGCTGGTTGGCACACCAATTTTGATCATTACTGTAAAGACTATGGCGTTGCGTGGCTGGCTTCTACGGCACGTCGCTACCTACGCTACTTTCATAATGGTTGCGCTTTAACGTTAGTCCCTACCCATCAACAAGCCGCCACGCTTCAGCGGCAGGGTATTCGAGACGTCAACGTACTGTCCCGTGGGCTGGACGGTGAGCGTTTCTCACCCGCGCACCGAGATGCTGCGCTACGTAAGCGCTGGGGCGTTGGCGAGCATCAACCGGTCGCGCTATATGTTGGCCGTTTAGCGGCAGAAAAAAATCTCACGTTGCTGCAGGAAAGTCTTCAAGCCATGCGTGAGGTGCGGCCCGATATCGCCCAGGTCATTGTCGGTGACGGCCCCGCTCGAGAGCAGTTGCAAAAGGCGTTACCCGATGCCCATTTCACCGGCTTTGTTGGACAAGAGGCGCTCGCTCGACACTATGCCAGTGCCGATCTATTTATCTTCCCTTCACTTTCAGAAACCTGGGGCAACGTAGTGGCGGAAGCCATGGCCAGCGGCTTAGCGGTGGTGGCCTATGATCACGCCGCCAGCGCCGAACTTATTAACAGTGGGTATAACGGCATCACCGTACCTGCTGGCAATAGCGCTGCCTTTCAACAAGCAGCGGTGGATCTTTGCCAATACCCAGCAGACTGCGCTCGCTTAGGTCGTGTGGCACGGCTACGTGCCCTTGAACAAAGCTGGATAGGCATTGCCGAGCAGTTTTTGCGTTATCTTCACCAAGCCCTGGAGGCTCATCATGCGCCCACGCCCGCTTGTGGTATTCGACCGTCTTGACCTGCTTGAGTGGCAATTCTGCCAGCGTATATCGCGGCTATCGCTTTACCGCCCCTGGCGCATTACTTTGCAGGCGGCCAGCCGTTTAGGTGATTGGCCGGTCTGGGTGTTGCTGATATTGGCCCAGCCATGGCTTCAACCCGAGGGAGCTTGGCGCGTCATGCAGTACAGCGTCATCGCCTTGTTTGCCATTGGGGTTTATCGGCTACTTAAAACGTGCTTATGCCGCGAACGGCCTTTTATTACCTACAGTGAAGGGATTCAGTGCTGCGAACCGGCACGGGATCGCTACAGCTTCCCCAGCGGCCACACCATGCATGCGGTGATGTTTAGCGTATTAGTCGCTGCCCACACTCCCTGGCTACTCCCTATAATTTTGCCGCTAACCCTTCTGATTGCCGTCTCCCGCGTAGGCCTGGGGTTGCACTATGTCAGTGACGTGCTGGCAGGCGCTGCCTTGGGTTATGCCTTTGCCTTAGCCAGCCTTTACTGGATGGGATGAACGCTCTTTTTTCGCGAAATAAGTCACGAGGCGCTATTTTTAAACCAATCTTGTCATTTTTATAATACCCCGCTTAGCCCTTTTGGCGATAAGCAGACATCAGGGAGTGATGTAATGACCATGACGGTTGGTGAACTATTTGTGGCGCTGGTAACCATTGCGCTCGTGCTATTAGCCAGTAATGCCCTTCGGCTATGGCTACCTTGGTTAAGGCGTCTATTTCTACCCAGCTCGGTAATTGGTGGGTTACTACTCCTACTCATGGGCCCCGATGTTATTGGCCGCGCCATGCCGACTATCTTTGAAGAGAGCCCTGGGCTGTTTCCTGCCTATGTGCAGGAGAGCTGGTCGGCACTACCTGGTCTATTGATTAATGTGGTCTTCGCGGCGCTATTTATCGGTAAAGCCATTCCTGGGCTACGTACGATCTGGTTACGCGCCGGGCCTCAGGTGGTGGTTGGGCAAACCATGGCATGGGGGCAGTATGTGGTCGGGTTAAGCTTGGCGCTACTGGTGCTCGTACCAGTGTTCAACATGAACCCAATGGTCGGCGCGTTAATTGAAATTGGCTTTGAAGGCGGCCACGGCACAGCGGCGGGTATGGCCGACACCTTCGCGGATTTGGGCTTTGAAGAGGGGGCAGACTTAGCGCTGGGCTTGGCAACCGTCGGCATCGTCTCAGGGGTACTGATTGGTACCATACTGATCAATATTGCTGCGCGCCGTGGAATCGTCAAACTCAGCGACGAGAGTTCAACGTCAGAGGAACCGGATGATTTGATACGCGAGGATGAGCGCCCCTCCACGGAAGAGTTTAGCGAATTTAAGAAAGACCTCATACAAGAGGCAGGCACTACTGATCCACTTAGCCTACATATTGGTTTAGTAGGTATCGCCATTGTGATCGGCTGGCTGATTCTTTCAGGCCTACAGTGGATTGAACAAGTGACCTGGGCACGGGATGGCGGGCTAGAAATCCTTGCTTATGTACCGCTATTTCCCCTCGCGATGATTGGCGGGGTCATTGTGCAGTTGATAGTGATGCGGTTTGGCTTAGAGCATCATGTGTCTAGCCGCACTATGTCTCGAATTGCCGGCACCGCGCTGGATTTTACGATAGTCGCCGCGCTTGCCACTCTCTCACTGACTACCTTGGGCGAGTATTTCCTACCCTTCTTGCTACTCGCTGTCGCTGGTATTGCCTGGGGCTTGTTCGTGCTGATCGTGATCGCCCCACGGGTGATACCAGAAAACTGGTTTGAACGGGGGGTCGGTGATTTTGGCCAATCGATGGGCGTCACCGTTACCGGCCTACTGCTGATGCGCATGGCCGACCCTAAGAACAAATCCGGTGCGCTTGAGAGCTTTGGTTACAAGCAGTTGATGTTCGAACCGGTTGTGGGTGGGGGGCTTTTCACGGCCGCGGCTTTACCGCTGATTGCCGAGTTTGGCGCGCTGGCAGTGCTGATTTTTGCCGCCTGCTTAACAGTGGGTTGGCTTGTGTTTGGGCTGCTCTATTTCGGCCGCATGGTGCCCGACCGCGGCAAAGGCCGGTGGGACAAAAAATCATAACATTCGCTTTAATTAATCACCGTAGCACCAACACAAAAATGCCCGCATAGCGGGCGTTTTCAAAGATTTTTTTAGCGATTTTTATTTATATAACATCTATTTACATATCAGGTGGCATATCATCGCGTTCATCTATTCCCGCCATAAATGATGTCTTAAACATCATATACACCCCCACACCCGAGAACCCCAAGAACAACACAAACATGCATAACATCAATGCCATTGCCATAATCTTGTCCCTGATCATTTGCGGCTGCACGTTAGCGTTTTCTAGCCGCTGCATTTTGGTGTCATCAAAGGATAGACCAAAACACTGTTTTAATCTGTTCAAAGACTATGCAATAGGTACTTTGTCATAGAATAACTTTATATATTAAATAGTTAACTAAAAAATAAATACGCAAAAAACCATCTCATTTTCATGAGATGGTTGTTTTGCATCGGACACATTCCCTGATTTTGATGAACAGCGCCTCCATGCGCTGCAACCAGTGAGTGGGCAAATTGTCCCTTAACACCCTGTCATTTACCCGGCTCCTTGCCTTCCAAATTCGCCTGTCTGCCCACTCACTCAGTTACTTAATCATTTACGTTGCTGACCAGTAACTCTGACTTTTAACTATATTACTAACTATTTATTACCGATTAGTGGATGTTTATCTGTTGCTGTCAACTTATTACAACTAGATACCTGCAGGCGGTGGGCCAACATACCAAAAATAAAAAACAAAACATTTAAAAACAAAATGTTAGGAAAACAGCCATGGCGTAACAGAGTCTTATAAACCATGCGCACAGATGTATAGAACTGGCACATGCGACATAAGCACACGGCAAAAGGGCACATTTCTGTACTGATGTAATGGCGAAACGCGCTCACAAGGATTATTTTGCTTACTGGTAACCCCACTTTGCCTCAGCAAAGCACAAACCTGTCCTGTCGTTGCTCGCCTTCAAGGAGGCCCCATGAAACGCTCGCTTGCCATTTCTCTACTGATGCTGATGACACTGCTGCTGGTTATCGGCTGTAATACCATTCAAGGCGCGGGGAAAGATATTGAACAAGGAGGCGAGGCTGTTCAGCGCTCTGCAGATTCTTATCTATGATGACCGTATATTTATCTCACGGATTAGAGAGCGGGCCTGGCGCGTTAAAAATCCAGGCACTCAAAGGGGTCGCCGAGAAATTAGATGACTGCGAACCGGTAGTGATGGACTACCGGGGCATGGCAGAGCCTCAGCAGCGTCTGCAACACTTGCTTGAGGTGTTAGCCCAACGCGACGACGAACCCGCCGAGTGCGTCTTTGCGGGCTCAAGCTTAGGCGGCTGGTTAAGCGCGGCCGTCAGTGCTCGACAGCCCGTACTGGGCTGTTTTCTATTGGCTCCCGCTCTAGGTTTAGCCGCGTACCCTGAGTCTTCTCCTGTTATCCAGGCAGTGCATACGCATATCATTCACGGCTGGGGGGACGATGTTGTCTCTCCAGAACCGGTAATCGAACGCGCCCGTTTGCAGCGATTATCGCTACGTATGGTCAATGACGATCATCGGCTGCATAACAGTCTCGACACCATCTTGTTTGATTTTGAGCGCTTTTTACGCCAATGCAGCGCACCGAGTGAATACACCCCTTAAGCGAAGGCTAAATCAAACATTCGACATGAGCACACAAAATCTTACAAATAGTATCCATAGCGAAGGAGATGACTCATGTTTGGCATGTTTAAGCGCGACCCTAAAAAGAAACTACAGCAGGATTACGAACGCAAGCTTCAAGCCGCAATGGAAGCCTCTCGCAATGGTGATATGCGCGCCAATGCCACACTTACCGAAGAAGCTGAGGCAATCTTGGCTGAGATTAAACATCTTGAAGCGACAGGTTAGCCTGCTGAGCGCGAAACCAGTCATGACGAGTTGCGCTTATCTCTGTGCAACTCTCTGTGCGACCCTGCTGTCGCTGCCAACGCTAGCCCTGGCGAGCTGCCCGCAACCTGGTCAATGGTGGCAAGCACAAGCACCGCTGACCAATAGCGAGCTGCTAAACACAGCTTCCCAGCAACAAGTAGTGCTGCTCGGCGAGCAACATGACAGCTTGGCCCATCATCGCTGGCAGTTGCATACCTTGGCGGGTTTGCATGCGTTACGTGACGATATGGTGATTGGTTTAGAGATGCTGCCGCGCAGTGCCCAACCTGCCCTTGATGCTTGGGTCGCGGGCGATATCGACGCCCCTACGCTCCTGGAACAAACCCGTTGGAATGACGTATGGGGATTTGATCCTGATCTCTATATGCCAATACTGACGTTTGCCAAAATGGCGCAGATTCCGTTAATCGCGCTGAATATTGATGCTTCCCTGCGCCAACAATTGGTGAATGAGGGCTGGGAGACAGTGGCCGCTGAAGAGCGCTATGCCATACCGCGACCCCACCCCGCTAGCGAAGCTTATCAAACACGCCTCACCGACGTGTTTAATCAACACGATATGGGCGACGATCCGGACATGCTTGAGCGCTTTATTCAAGCGCAGCTCACTTGGGATGTCGCCATGGCTCAGCGCTTGGCCGAAGCCGCCAAAGGCGGCGCCTTCGCTGTCGGATTAATGGGGCTAGGCCACATTACCTATAATGATGGCGTTCCTCATCAGCTTGCAGCCATGGGTATTGAACGAACGTTTAGCCTGCTCCCTTGGCAGCAAAATGACTGCCCGCTGCCCGACCCCCCATTGGCCGATGCGGTGTTTATACTCGCCAACGAATAGCGCTAATCGTCGGCCAGTGCGGGCAGCAGCGTTTTCAGCTTACGCGTTAATGTATTGCGCCCCCAACCCAGTAATTCGGCGGCTTCCCCCTTACGACCACCAGTATGCTTCAACGCCGTCTCGATCAGGATCCGCTCGAAATCAGGTACGGCCTCTTCCAGCAGATGCGTATGCCCTTCCGCTAAGGCATGATCTGCCCAATCACGGAAGGCGGTACGCCAGTCACCATGGGCACTGCTTTCAGAGGCACTCTGCGAGCGCAGCTCAGGCGGTAGATCTTCAACCAGGATTTCACGTCCTGACGCCATGACGGTCAGCCAGCGGCAGATATTTTCCAACTGCCGCACATTGCCGGGCCATGGTAAACGCGTCAAATGCGCTTCCGCTTCGCTGGTCAGTACTTTGATATCCGTGGTGAGCTCTTTCGCCGCTTCGGCTAAAAAGTGCCGGGTTAAGCGCGGAATATCTTCACGCCGCTCGGCGAGCTTCGGCAGGTGGATACGAATAACGTTTAAACGGTGGAATAAATCCTCGCGGAAGCGACCATCGTCTACCAGCACCTCTAAATTCTGGTGGGTGGCCGCGATAATACGCACATCGACTCTTACCGGCGTATGACCACCAACACGATAAAATTCACCGTCGGCCAGCACCCGCAGCAGGCGGGTTTGAGTTTCCGCTGGCATATCGCCTATTTCGTCTAAAAACAGCGTGCCACCGTTAGCCTGCTCAAAACGCCCTTGGCGCTGCTGGGCAGCACCGGTAAAGGCACCTTTCTCATGACCAAACAGCTCAGACTCAATTAAATCCCGAGGAATAGCCGCCATGTTCAAGGCAATAAACGGCTTACCCGAGCGCGGGCTGTGTTGATGAAGCGCCTGAGCCACGCGCTCCTTACCGGTCCCCGACTCGCCGTTGATCAATACCGTAATATGCGAGTGGGAAAGACGGCCAATGGCGCGAAACACTTCCTGCATGGCAGGCGCTTCACCGATTATTTCGGCATTTAAACCCTCCGGCACCGTCACTGGGCGCTGGCGCTCACGGGCGTGAGCCACCGCACGGCGCACCAATGCAAGGGCCTCATCGACATCAAACGGCTTAGGCAGGTATTCAAACGCGCCGCCCTGATAAGAGGCCACTGCGCTGTCTAAATCAGAGTGCGCCGTCATGACAATAACGGGCAAATCAGGGTGTACTTCGCGTACTCTTGACATCAAATCCAGGCCATCAATGCCGGGCATGCGGATATCGGTAACTAGTACATCTGGCGGGCTTTCTAGCAAGCGTGCAAGGGCGATGTCGGCGCGTTCAATACACTCAACGTCAAGGTCGGGTTGCGCCAATGCGCGCTCCAGCACCCAGCGAATAGCGCGGTCGTCATCGACAATGACCACCCGCGCCACATCTGTACGTGTAGCCTCAGTCATGACGCTTCTCCGGTAAAATTAATACCAATGGAATCAGTAAACGAAATTCGGTATGTCCGGCTCGTGAATCGCATTCGATCAGTCCTTGATGTTGGTGCAAAATCGACTGGGCGATAGATAGCCCAAGGCCGCTGCCTTCTGCCCGACCTGACACCATGGGATAAAAGAGTGTTTCTTGCAGCGCATCGGGAATACCGGGGCCGTTGTCGATGACCGCGACCTCACTGACTAACCGGTGCCGCTCAGCGCCCAACGTGAATTGACGGCGGGCACGAGTACGCAATATCAAAAGAGGCTCAGGGGTTTGCGCATCGCTCATGGCCTGTACTGCGTTGCGAGCCACGTTGAGCACCGCTTGAATCATTTGAGATTCATCACCCGAAAGATCGGGCAAGCTTGGGTCGTAATCGCGGCTAATTTCAATACAGGGGTGTTCGGCAATTAACAGCGCCCGCACGCGCTCCAAGACCCTGTGAATATTGACGGGCTCGTGCTTAAGAATGCGGTTAGGGCCGAGCATGGAATCCACCAGATCCCGCAGCCGATCCACCTCTTCCACAATAATATGGGTGTATTCGCGCAGCGCAGGATCGTCTAAGTCCCGCTCTAATAGCTGGGCGGCGCCACGAATCCCGCCGAGGGGGTTCTTAACTTCATGGGCGAGCCCGCGGGCCAATATTTTAATGGTCTCCTGGCGGGTGGTCAGCGCCTCTTCCCGGGAGATCTGCATCAACCGGTCGCGGGGCTCCACTTCTAACAGCAGTTCATTTTCAGAGAGTGGCGTGACGGTGTAATCGACCGTAAGCGGCTCACTATTGAGCGGTGTAATACGTGCTTCACGCTGGGTGTAAGGGTGAAACGCATCCCGCGCCTTGGCCAACACATCGTCGATACTTTCATCACCGCCGAGCAAGGTATCCAGGCTGATGCCTTGCACCCGGCTAAGGCTAACCGCTAACAGCGCCTCGGCGGCAGGGTTCATCCAGCGCACACGCAGTTCGCCGTCGAGCAGCAATACCGCCGTAGTGAGATGTTCAAGCAAGCGCTGCTGCATGGTGTCGTCCTGTGAAATTGCGTCTTCCATCGCCGTTTCAGACCTACAGGTAGATGATCAGTGAGGGAAGTGCAAAAAGCGCGCCAATTACGCATAAATGCTTATTTGCACGGCTTGCGGGCAAACCAAAGGGAGGAGGTGATTCTTTTTAGCGCACATGCCGCATCAAATGCGCCCACCAATGCACTATTTTAGTGCATGACGTTTTTTAAAGCCGTCTTTAAAACAGGCGGAAAATCTTTTAGTGAACGGTAATCGTCACCGGCACGGAGCGGTGCTGCAAACGCTGTCTGCTATCTAACAGCTCTGCCTGAAGCTCATGCCGACCCGCCGTGAGCCCTGTTAACCAAAAAACATCACTGTGCAAAGCGGTCTGGCTGATTTCACCATTTACTAGAAGCCGCACCTGATGGTCTTCGCGCAGCGGTGGTGCAATCAACACTTCCACGGCGGTCATCCCCTCTTGCAACTGTGTGCCTTGCTGGGGCAGCGTAATCGTAAAGTGGTCATAGGGCATGAAGGGCTGCCCAGGGCTGCCACGCGGCCGCTCAGCGGCAGGCGTGGTCGTTTGATGGCTGGGCATGGTAGCCCTTAACGCAGGCGGTAGGCCGGGTAATGGGGCAAGCTCTAATACTTCACCGCCGCGGCCAGGGTTATCAGTAAAGGTCACGTTGCCGTGCTCATCAGTTACGCGGAAGACCGTTTGCGCGGTAGCGGTTGCCGCACTACCAGCGAACCAAACACTCACAACGACAGCCATTACTCCACTTACCTTTAATGTGGTTATCTTACCCATAGTGCTCTTCACCACTCTCTTGCCTCCTACAACGAAAAAACCCCGCCGAAGCGGGGTTTTTAACACTATTACTACTATTACCGCCGCCAGGCTGATAGTAACAGCCTGGGGTGAATAGCGCTGATTAACAGCTGTAGTACATATCAAACTCAATCGGGTGAGTCGTCATGCGAATACGCTCAACGTCTTCCATTTTGAGTTCGATGTAAGCATCGATCATGTCGTCGGTGAACACGCCACCTTCGGTCAAGAACGCACGGTCAGCATCGAGGGCTTCCAGTGCTTGATCCAAACTGTGCGCCACAGTTGGTACTGACTTGCCTTCCTCTGGCGGCAGGTCGTACAGGTTTTTGTCCATGGCATCGCCAGGATGGATCTTGTTTTTGATGCCGTCGATACCCGCCATCAACATGGCAGAGAATGCCAGGTAAGGGTTGGCAGTCGGATCAGGGAAGCGAGCTTCTACACGCTTGCCTTTCGGGCTAGCAGTGTAAGGAATACGGATCGAAGCAGAGCGGTTACGCGCGCTGTAGGCCAGCATTACCGGCGCTTCAAAACCAGGCACCAGACGCTTGTACGAGTTCGTAGAAGCATTAGTGAAGGCGTTCAAGGCACGGGCGTGCTTGATGATGCCGCCAATGTAGAAAAGCGCCATTTCAGACAGACCAGCGTACTCGTCACCGGCAAACTGGTTTTCACCACCTTTCCAGAACGACTGGTGAACGTGCATACCAGAACCGTTGTCGCCTACCAGCGGCTTCGGCATAAAGGTCGCTGTTTTGCCATACGCGTGTGCCACGTTGTGGATCACGTACTTCATTTCCTGAACTTCGTCAGCTTTCTTCACCAGCGTGTTGAATTTAACGCCGATTTCGTTCTGACCAGCGTTGGCAACTTCGTGGTGATGAACTTCCACAGTCTGGCCAATCGCTTCCAGAGTGTTACACATAGCGCCACGGATATCGTGGAAGCTGTCGACCGGCGGTACGGGGAAATAACCGCCTTTCAGACGCGGACGGTGGCCTAAGTTGCCGCCGTCAACGCGGCTGTCGGTTGCCCAAGCGCCTTCGTCAGAAGTGATTTTGTACATGGAGCCTTGAATATCGCTCTTCCAATGTACTTCATCAAAGATAAAGAATTCAGGCTCAGGACCGAAGAATGCGGTGTCACCTAGGCCAGTAGACTGCAGGTAAGCTTCTGCACGCTTAGCGATAGAGCGCGGGTCACGATCGTAGCCTTGCATGGTGGCTGGCTCGATGATGTCACAGCGCAGTACCAGCGTAGCGTCTTCGGTGAAGGGGTCGAGGTAGGCAGAGCCGTCCTCTGGACGCAGAATCATGTCGGATTCGTTGATGCCCTTCCAGCCATCGATGGAAGAGCCATCGAACATTTGGCCGTTTTCGAAAAACTCTTCGTTTACGTCACGGGCAGGCACGGTAACGTGCTGCTCTTTGCCGCGCGTGTCGGTGAAACGCAGGTCTACCCACTTAACATCATGTTCTTCAATTAGCGCGAGAGTCTTGGCTGACATAGTGTCCTCCGGTATGAGCGTGGCTTAAAGTTAACGACTGTAAGCTACCGATAAAAGTGTTGTTCGACAAATTACGTGTAAACCACACGCATGTCATTTCTCGTTCGCTCAACGTTTGCTGACATTAATGAACAAATCGCTCAGCGAGCATTTCAGACCGGCTATCGTTTTAGCACGTCGCAAGGCTTCTGCCGACGACCCGCTAGCCGCTGCCGAATACAATGCAGAGAGCATGCCAACACTGCACCATAATGGTATAAAAAAACAACAACTAATTGTTTTTAAAACGTAAAAAAATAGATCCTCATGCCTCCTGATGAGGCATAGCCCCTTTGCTAGCGCCGGGAAGGCGTATAAATATCGCCCAATGCACCAAAAAAGAACAAAAATAATTACCAACGCATTAAATAAGTGCATAAAAAACGTTGAACGCACGTTTTTTGCTCGCAAACTTTTACTTGCTACCCAAATAAACCAGATACTACAATAAATTACATTATGTTAGATTAGTTCACATTTGGAGCCAACAATGGGATCGGTTTGCTTTATCATTGATGCCATGGTGACGGGTGCGATGCTGCCACGCCATTTAAAGTCCATACGGGAGTCCGGCATTGCCGATCACTTACTTCCCATTTTGGTTACCGGCACTCGCCCGCATGTACGCTTAACCTTAATTGAGCAGCGCTACCATACCCATTGCCTAATTACCCCTACTAAATCGCTGGGCGCTCGCCTTAACCAAGCGGCTTTTAAAAGCCAAGCTGAATGGCTAATCATCGCACTGCAAAAACAACCGTTGCCGGCCAGCCTATGGGGCTCACTCTATCCGCAATTGAATGCCTACATGCTTGACGTCATTACGATTGGTCTTGCCAAACCCACCTTGACGGAGCGTATCCTGCGTCGTTTGCTGGCAAACGCACTACTACTGCCGCCCTACATTGCCGTTAGGCGGGCCTGGTTTGAACGATTAGGCGGGTTTGACCCTGAGTTAGACGAGCTTAATGCTATCAAAGATTTTCTGCAGCGCTTACACGCCTGCTCAACACGCCTGAAAAGCTACAATGGCCAACTGCTGAGAGAAGTGGATGATACCGCCAGCGATGCCCGGGTTAGCGTTTCGCAGAGTGCTTACACGCCGCGGCTGTAACGTATTCTTTATTACTATTATTGACATGCAACAAAACCCCAGCGGCTAGCACTCTTCCCCAACCTAAGCGACTTTCAATCGCTTGCCAAAAAGCATTGAGCCTAGTGTGAAAGTATTTGCCAACTTATTAAGCGCTACCGACCCTGCTACGCCCACCACAATAAGCACGAACGCATACAACGTAATGGGCAGTGACAAGGGCGCGACCGCTAAATCGGCAAGCACAAAGAACATCGGATGCGCCAAATAAATACCAAATGAATAAGCATTTACTTGGCGCACCCACAGCGGCGCAGGACGCCCCGCTAAATAACGCATGGCGCAGAGCGTAAACAAAACAAAGAACGGGATAACCCATACCTCTTTGGATGAGAACGCCAGCCAGCCTGCAAAGGTTGCCCCAATCACCAGTGCCACAAATAGCGCAAGCCACCCTGGGCTTGCCATCTGCTGCATCCAGACAGGCCGCTCCGCCAGCACGCTTTCCGGTGCTAGCGGGTAGTAACGCACCAGCACCAGGGCCAGGAAAAATACATAGACCCATCCCAACGGTGCGATCCATAGTAGGTAGCCTGGCCAATCCACATTGAACCAGTAAGCAAGGCTCCAATACGCCATGCTGACAACACAGGCACCCCACAGCCACGGCACGGGGTTTAAACGCCACAGCTGCCAGCGGGTAAATAGCCAATAAGCCACATAAAACTGCATCGCAATGATTAAGAAATAGCCATGCCAGCCGGCATACACGTAATACTCAATCGCGTTGGCAATAAATCCCACCGGTTCATCGGTGGTTTGTAAACGCACCCACTCCGCCGTGGAATAAATAAATCCATAAACAAAGTAAGGCACCATCACGTACTTCACGCGCTGGGTGAGGAAGCCCTCTGGGACAGATTTATCGTAGCGAACAGCGAATACGAAGATAGAGATAAACAGGAAGATGGGGGTGCCTAGCACCAGCGGCAGCCGCATTAAATCGGTGACTAGGTTATCAACACGCTGATTCACATGATCAAGCAGATGAAATAAAAAAACGGCCATACAGCCGTAAGCACGTAACCAGTAGATCTCTTCAACTTTCCGCATTAGGCCTCCCGCCGCCCCATAACCTAACCGTCGTTATTCTGTATGGTTATTCTTAAGGGCTACTCTTACGGACTATTCTTAAAGACTATCCTGAATAGCTATGATGAACATCTAACGCCGTCGCGTTGTCCGACCCCATTGAACAGTTTTAATTCCCGGAGGAAACGTGTTCAAACCCAAGCTGCCGCACTTCTCATACCGATTTAACGTGTTACTAACGACGCTCATTGGGTGGCTAGCACTCAGTGGGCACAGCATGGCCAGCGAGGTTGAGCACCACCAGTTTTTCTCACCAACGCTAGGTTACGACTACCCTTACAGCGTTTATTTACCTGATCAATATGACGCCCAAGCGACAGACGCCTACCCCGTCATTTATATGCTACACGGCTCATTTGGGACTGATCGCGACTGGGTTTCACGGGGCAATTTGCAGCAAGTGGCAGACAGGTTAATTCGCGCTGGCCACATTCCACCAGCAGTTTATATTATGCCAGGTAGTCGTAGCTGGTGGGTGGACGGTCATAATGAGCCCGCCCGCAGCGCATTTTTCGATGACCTAATGCCCCACGTGGAAGCGACTTATCATGTAGGCCAGGAGCGCCATCTGCGTGGTGTAGCAGGGCTTTCCGCAGGCGGCTTCGGCGCGCTTAACTTTGCGTTAGAGCGGCCTGACTTATTCGCCGCCGTAGCTGCCTTAAGCCCCGCCAGCTACGCCCCTTTACCGCCGCGCAACTCCTCCGCATGGCGCCATCCCGCATTTATTAACGAGCAAGGTCAGTTCGACCGCGGGCTGTGGGCGTCGTTAAACTACACCGCTCACTTAGAAGAGTATCGCTTCCTGGTTACCCCTAGAGGCCCGGAAGAACAGTCAGACGCTCCCCACGTACCGCTGTATATCAGCGCCGGGCGTAGCGACGTTTACGACGCAGAATTCCATGCCCGGCTATTGCGCCAAGCCATGGAACGCATTCAGCCCGATGCCGTGCGCCTCGACCTCTACCCCGGCGGCCACACCTGGCAAGTATGGCGCGCCAGCCTACCCGCCGCGTTAAATTTCATGTTTCAGCATATCGGCCATCAACACCGCCCAGAAAGTACTGACGCTGCGCGCACGGATACAGCCAACAGTGGCGAAACGCACTACACTTAAACAAACCCCATCACGACAAGGAAGACAGCGATGCATCAACATATCGAATGGGACGACCCCGGTAGCGCCAGCGTTATTGAGCACTTTAAAAAAGACCCGCACCACCACGGCCAACCCGGCCCCGGCGACATACTTTCTGCGCGCTATCAACGCGCCACCGTGCGCGTCAAAGTACAGGCCTACCGCGAAGATGACGCCGTCAGCATCGGTGAAGTCGTCGCTATTATTGATTCACGAGGCGGACGACAAAAAAGCTATCAAAAGCTTGAAGTCGGCCACATCGTAAGACTCCCCGACGACAAACGCGCCCTGGAAGCCCCACCGAAAGAAGAGAAAGATAAAGAAGACGATTAATCAAAAGCGTTGTAACCAATACAGCCAAGGGCCACCCACTGCGGTGGCTTTTTAGTAAGCGCTTCAAAAACAAATGCATAGTTACCAACGCTTACGGTTCAAGCATATTCCAAGTAGCGCTAGCGCAGCGGTGCCAAAGCCACATACCTTAAAACTAGCAATCACTACCTGCGCGGCAGCGTACAACATCGAGCTAGCGCCAACCTTTATCGAAGTTTTAAAAGCCTCCTATGTAGAATCTCTTACAGATCATGCACATTCCGAGTAACGTCAGCGCAGCGGTGCCAAGGGCACAATCTTAAATCTAGGCATGAACTACCTGAGCAGCAGCGCACTTTTGGCAAAGCATCGCGGCTTGGTGGGCGTATTTCTGAGCTGCCTGGGCGGCAGCGAACCACGCCCTGTGCCGATCCCACGATGCTATCCATTTCTGAGCTGCCTGGGCGGCAGCGAACGCGCTTGGAATGCAGAATGGTTTTTAAATCGTTGGGCGAAAAATCATCCATGCGGCGCTCCTGGTTATCGTTTCCTCCATCTAACCATTCTTTACTCCATCACGCTATTGACCTTAGTCATACTTAGCTGACCCTTTTTCCACGCTAACGACTTACTCACTCCGTGCTACGCTTAGCGCTATTGCTCCCCTTTATAGGCAACTTCACCATGCATGCTTTTCGTCTTTTTGCCGCGTTGGTTACCACCTTGGTGATCACATTGCCTTTCTCTTTACAAGCCCAGGCACAAACGCATTCACAAAATCAGAATCAAACAAGCGTGCAGTGGCGTGAATACAATGATGTATTTGAGAACGGTGCGCGCCATGCCAATATTTGGCAGATGGGTTGGACCGGTATTTATGGCGCCAGCCTTGCGGTGAATGTTTACCAATCGAGCGAGGCGAGCAATCCGGATGACCGCTTTGATGCACGGGTAGGCGTGGTGAAGTCGGCGCTGGCATTGGGCGGCATGCTGACGGATCGCCAGCCGCACCCGGCGGCATTGGCGGAATATGAGCGTTTGAAAGCCAGCGGCGATCTTAGTGGCGTGCAGGCTCTTGGCTTGCAGCTTGCCCAGGCGGAGCGCGAGCGTCGTGGTTGGGGTGCCCGCGTGAGCTCACTGGTGGTGAATGGCGTGGCGGGTGTGGTGATTGCCGCCGATGGCCGGGAAAGCGATGGTGCGATTAACTTTGCCACCGGCATGCTGGTGAACGAGCTACAAATTTGGTCGCAGCCGAATCAGGCATCATCAGCCATCAACCGCTTCCAACCCGCTAACCTTTCGCTGGGGCCGATGACGATTCCCGGTGAATATGCGCTGCATGTGACGCCCCAGCAGTTGGGTGCTACCTGGCGCTACTGATTTTTTTAGCTCCTTCTTTTCTCGTTATTCCTCTAGAGCGCTGAGGGCGATTTGCCTCCAGCGCTTTATCATTGCCAGCGCGGCGTGAACGCGTAAAATATCCAGCAATTTTTTGGCTTTGCCAAACGTTATGTTATAACCTATTTGATATTACACGAGGCCGCTTGATGAGTGAGCATACGCACCGCCATAACAAGGAAGGTCCTTGTCACTTCTCCTTGATGTCACTGTCGGCTGTTAAACGGCTGCTGTTTGTTGCCGTGCCGCTACTGGCACTTTGGGTGTTAGTCGTTTGGGCTGGTGGGTGGTTGAGATGAGTCAGCGCTCTTTATCACGCCTACAGCTGCACAATCTGCACTTGGCCCAGGCGCGTCGCACGGTGCTGGAGCATATCGAAGGCGACTTTAAACCGGGAGCGATTACCGCACTGATTGGTGCTAACGGCGCCGGCAAAAGCACGCTGATTCAAGCGATTATGGGCGAACTGCGGCCTATCAGCGGCGAAGTGGTGTGCACCGTCGCCAAAGAGCGCCGGGCGTGGTTACCCCAGCAGTTAGCGTTAGACCTGACCTTCCCCATGAGCGTGGAAGAGCTAGTGATGACCGGCAGTTGGCCCAGCCATGGCGCGTTAACCGGCTACTGTGCGGGCCACTATCGCAAAGGCCGCGAGATTATGGCACGGCTGGGCATTTCGCACTTAGCCCACCGCCCGCTGGGCGAGCTTTCCGGCGGCCAGCGCCAGCGTGCACTCATTGGCCGCACGCTAATGCAGGAAGCTGAGCTGCTTCTGCTCGATGAACCGTTTGCCAACGTGGATAGCGAAACCGTGGATATTCTGATCCGCATCCTGCGCCAGATGGCAGACGACGGTGCGACGATTATTGTGGTGCTCCACGATATGGATCATTTGCGTCGTCTGGCAGATGAAGTGCTGATGCTAAACGGCGGCCATGGCCGCTGGGTGGCGCCCAGCGCGCTTACCCATCAACACGCACCCGCCCAAGTGGTGCCGTTTAGCTTGGGAGGCCGCCATGTGGGATCTGCTTAATGCCTGGTTTATTAGCCCGTTCGAGTACGGCTTTATGCGCCGGGCGGTGGTGGGTGGTTTGGCGCTTTCGTTGGCCGCTCCTCCGTTAGGCGTATTTCTGGTGCTGCGCGGCATGAGCCTGATTGGCGACGCCATGGCTCACGCGATTCTACCCGGCGTGGCACTTGGCTTTCTGCTAGCGGGGTTCTCGCTACCGATAATGAGCATTGGCGGGGTACTGTTCGGCTTACTGGTTGCGCTGCTGGCGGGGGCGGTGTCGAAAATGGGCGGCCAGCGAGAAGATGCCGCCATGGCGAGCTTTTTTATTATTTCGCTGGCCGCCGGGGTAATGCTGATTTCATTGGGTGGTAGCAGTGTTGATCTCACCCACGTGCTGTTTGGCTCGATTCTGGCGATCAACTCTACCGCGCTGCTGCTGATCGCCGGTATCAGCACGCTGATTGTGTTGACCCTGGCAATCGTATTTCGCGCCTTGGTAGTGGAGTGCTTAGACCCGCTGTTTTTGCGCGGTCAAAGTCGCCGCAGCGGCTGGGTACACAGCGTATTTTTAGGGCTGCTGGTGCTGAACTTAACCGCCGGTTTTCAAACCCTGGGCACGCTAATGGCGGTGGGCCTGATGATGTTACCCGCCACCTCGGCGCGCTTTTGGAGCAAACGCTTAGAGGGCTTGATCGGCATCGCGATTGTGCTGGCCATGGTATCGAGCACTGGCGGCCTACTGCTCTCGTTTCATCTGGATATCCCTTCTGGCCCGAGCATTATTCTGCTGGCGGGGGTGGGGTATCTGTTATCGGCCCTGTTTGGTCGTTACCACAGCTTGGCAGCCAAGCTGTGGCGAAAAACAACGCCGCTGGCTGTTGAGCAGGGGTCTTAATTTTCGCACTTAGGTTTAAACGTAAGGAGTGTCGTATGTCTGCCTATTTATCATCTCGGTCATCACGCTGGTTAGTGGGTGTTTCCGCGATGCTAGCGCTGCCTGCTGCCATGGCTAATGAGCGCGTTCAGGTCGCCACCAGTTTCTCTATTTTGGCTGACATGGTGGAAAACGTAGGTGGCGAGCACGTTGATGTGACGTCGCTAGTCGGTGCCGATGGTGATGCTCATGTTTACTCCCCCAGTCCTGGCGATGCGCGCTCACTGGCAAATGCTGATTTGGTGGTGTTTAACGGCCTGCTGTTTGAGGGCTGGATGGAGCGCTTGATTAGCGCCAGCGACTACTCTGGCGCGCTGGTCACCGCCACCGATGGTATTGAGCCGCGCTCTTTCGCCGAACATGAAGAGCATGACGATCATGAAGAGCATGGTCACGACGACCATGCCAATGAGCACGCCGGTCACGGCCATGGCAATCAAGATCCTCACGCCTGGCAGGATATGCATCAAGCCGAGGTGTATATCGCCAACATCCGCGATGGCTTAATTGCCGCCGACGCCGATAACGCCGATGCGTACCGCGCCAATGCGGAGCAGTATTTACAGGAAATGGCCGAGGTAGACGCTGAAATTCGTGCCCTAATTGGCGAGATTCCGGCCTCCACCAGCGTGATTACTGGCCACGACTCCTTTGGCTACTTCTCAAGCGCTTACGGGGTGAACTTTCTCTCGCCAGTTGGGCTTTCCACGGAAGCTGACCCAAGTGGTGCCAGCATGGCGGCGCTGGTGGATGTGATTGAGCAAGAGAACGTACAGGCATTGTTCCACGAGAATATGACCAATCAGTCGATCATTACTCAGCTCGCCGAAGAGACCGGGCTGCCGATTGCGGGCACGCTCTACGCTGATGCGCTGGCAAGTGAAGGCGACGCTAGCACTTACTTGGGGATGATGCGTCATAACGCGCAGGTGCTACACGCGGCGCTAGCCGAGCCGGGTCATGACGATCACGGTCATTCTCACGACCACGACGATCATGGCCATAGCCACTAAGCAGCTATCGTCAAGCGCGCTGCTCAGCTATTAGCTTCTTGACGATTAATCGCCGTGAGCAGCCACTGGCGAAAAGATGCCATGGCATGGGTTTCTGCCCGTGTTTGCAGGCGAGTAAGCCAGTAACCTCCCAGACTGACAGTGGTGTCGAAAGGCTGCACCAAGGCGCCACTGCTCAATTGCCGGGAGAACATCAACGGTGGCGCCAGCGCCACGCCCGCTCCTTGTAGGGCTGCTTCCACCATTGCGATGGAAGAGTCAAACACAATGCTTTTGGTCATCGGAAAGCTGCGCGGTAGCCCTGCCGCTAATAGCCACTCTGCCCACTCATCGGCGCGATAAGAACGCAGCCAGGTCTCACCTAATACATCGGCTGGCGCGTTGAGCCGCGCGGCGATTTGAGGAATGCACAATACCGAAAGCGAGGCGGGCAGCAGCGGTTGCGCTGCGGTACCGTGCCAAGCCCCCGTGCCAAAACGAATAGCTAAGTCGAGCCCTTCGGCGGCTAGATCCGCGCGATTGTTATGGGTGGAAAGCCGCAGATCCACAAACGGATACGTGTTCTGAAAATCTTCCAACCGGGGCAGCAGTCAGCCAACGGCAAAGGTACCCACCACGCCTACATTTAATACTTCCCGGTAGCTGCTTTCGCCTAGCCGGTCCAACGTATGCGACATCTGATCGAAGGAGCTCTTCAGCACGGGCAACAGCAGCTCTCCCTCTTGGGTGAGCATCAACCCGCGGGGTAAGCGTTTAAATAGTGACACCTTCAACTGGCCTTCAAGTAACTTCACCTGATGGCTGACCGCCGCCTGAGTGACATGTAGCTCTTCTGCTGCGCGGGTAAAACTTAAATGCCGAGCCGAGGCCTCAAAGGCACGTAGGGCCTTTAACGGCAGGTAGGAACGCGCCACGCAACCCCCAAATTTTTCTAATGGCTCATGCAAAATATCGCTGTTTGTGAATAACCGCAGCCCACCGTATGTTAGCGCTTAAGCACGCTTATTGAGGCAAACTCACGCTATCTTGACTGGCAATATTGAATAAGCGTTTGGCTTCAACAATCAAATCAGGATGTGGTTATGCGTAAGATGTTAGCAGCAAAAACTCGCTTTATCATGGCTACTTCACTGCTGTTCAGCGGTCCGGCTTGGGCACTTGATGTAACCGATAACGGCGCTATTGAAGCACTCATTAACGATACCATTGCGCCATTAATGGATGAGCATCGTATCCCCGGCATGGCGGTCGCGCTGAGTATCAATGGTCAGCAGCATTACTTTAATTATGGACTCGCCAATCAAGAGGCAGAGATCCCGGTAACTGATGAGACGCTCTTTGAGCTAGGCTCCGTCAGTAAGATCTTCACTGCTGCGCTGGCGGGCTATGCGCAGGCTAGCGGTGGCCTTGCGCTTTCCGACCCAGCTAGCCAGCACTTAGCCGCCCTTGAAGGGAGTGCCTTCGACGAGATCTCGCTGCTAGAGCTCGGCACTTACACCGCGGGCGAGCTGCCGCTGCAGTTCCCTGAGTCGGTTCAAAGCGAAGAGACGATGATCGACTACTACCGCCAGTGGCAGCCTGAATCCGCCCCTGGCAGCCACCGGCTCTACTCCAACCCAAGCCTGGGCCTGTTCGGTTATCTCGCCGCCCAAAGCCTTGGCCAGCCCTTCGAGATGGCGATGGAGGAGACGCTGTTCGCCCC
This sequence comes from Halomonas sp. NPDC076908, assembly GCF_050269715.1. NCBI lineage: Bacteria > Pseudomonadati > Pseudomonadota > Gammaproteobacteria > Oceanospirillales > Halomonadaceae > Halomonas > Halomonas sp. NPDC076908. The sequence continues at coordinate 52,276 of NZ_JBNNIW010000022.1, forward strand.
GCTAGGGCTTGAGCATAGCTACTTTCAAGTACCTGAAGCGCAGCAGGCGCACTATGCCTACGGTTACTCTAAGGAGGATGAGCCCATTCGGGTGAACCCAGGCATGCTGGATGCTCAGGCCTACGGATTGAAATCGACTGCCGCAGATGTACTAACTCTGGTGGAAGCCAATATGAGTGGTGCCGAGCTTAATGAGCCACTAAGCCAAGCCTTGGCCGCTACGCGCACGGGGTACTTTGAGATCGGCAATATGACCCAAGGGCTGGGCTGGGAAAGCTATGCCTACCCGGTGGCGCTTGATCAGTTGCTGGCAGGCAACTCGCTTGAGATGATTTTGCAGCCCAACCCTGCCAACCGCTTAACCCCACCGCTAGCCCCCAGGCAGGAAGCGCTCTATAACAAAACCGGCGCTACCAACGGCTTTGGCGGCTATGTGGCTTTTGTACCCAGCGAACAGATCGGCATTGTACTGCTGGCTAACCGCAACTACCCCAATCAGGCGCGCATTGAAGCGGCACATCACATCCTTTCTGCGCTGTCTGAAGCGCCCTGAGCAATGGCATTATTGATACGCTTTTAATGACATGCCACTGAACGTAGGATCTGAATCAGCCCGTGGCGAGGGCCTCTCTCGCCATGGCTGGAAAATGCTGCCAACAATCCGGGCATTTCCGCCATCTTGGGGTCAAGATGATGGAAATGTTGGGATTGTTTTTCGTTTAACGAAATGGCCGACACTAAATTGATCACTTTGATCAATCCCACCCTCTTTTGATTGCCTCTTGTCAGACTTATCAAAGACCCGCTTAACTTTTAAAACGCTAAAAGCCTCAAATATACACCCACTATACGATAGTATGACTTGCTTAAATTGAGTGATTCGATCATTTTAGTGCTCATAACCATCACATTGGTCACCTAGCAATTTTGCGGAGGCAGCATGAGCACTTTTGAGTTCCGAGGCATCGTACCGGCATTGATCACTCCTTTGGATGAGCACGAGGAAATCGATGAAAAAGGCCTTCGTGAGCTGACAGAAACGCTGATCAATAAGGGCGTGCATGGTCTCTTCGCTCTCGGAACCAACGGCGAGTTCTTCTCACTCACCGACGATGAGAAAGTGCGGGTGGCCACCATCGTCAAAGATCAAGCGGCGGGCCGCGTTCCCGTTTATGCCGGTACCGGTGGCTACACTACACGCGGTGTTATTGAACTCAACCGCCGTATGGAAGAGGTTGGCGTCGACGGCCTTTCGATCATCACCCCTTACTTCAATGGCGCGACGCAAGCGGAACTTATCTTACACTACCAGCGCATTGCTGAAGCGACACAGCTGCCGATCCTGCTCTACACCATTCCTGCCAAAGCGGGGGTCACCCTGACGATCTCCAGCGTGGCGAAGCTTTCCGAAATTCCCAACATCCGTGCCATCAAGGATAGCGGCGGCGACTTTGATCGCTTGGTTCAACTGATCCGCCTGCGTCGCGACGACTTCGCCGTCTTCACTGGCACCGACTCAATGATTCTGTGGACGCTAATGGCCGGTGGCGATGGCGCCGTGGCTGCTACCACCAATGCCGTACCGGATGTGGTCATGTCTATATGGAACGCCTGGCAAGCGGGCGATTTCGAAACCGCCCGCGAAGCACAAGAGAAACTCCGCCCACTTCGCAATGCCTTCGCCCTCGGCACCATGCCCAGCGTACTCAAGACCGCCGCCACTCTGCTGGGCATGCCCGCAGGCCCGGCACGCTCGCCAGTACAGGCGCTCGAGCCCGAGGCCCTGGAAAAGCTTAAGCAGGCACTGAAGGTCTACGACCGTGTCGAGCGCTGATCAGGCCCAGCTATTAATCATTGCCGACGACCTGACCGGTACGGCCGACTCCGCCGTCGGCTGTGCCCGGGCTGGACTGGTCACCAACGTTGTGCTCGGCGCCAATGGTACTGAGGGCGCTGAGGCCGTAGCCATCGACCTGGACTCGCGCGGCTGTAGCGCCGTGGAGGCAGCACAGCGCCACCGCCAAGCACTACAGTACTGGCAAGGGTGTTTTCGCTTTCTCTACAAGAAAATCGACTCGACCCTGCGCGGCAACGTAGCTGCTGAGATTGCAAGCCTGGCCGCTACCGCTGGTATGGCCATCGTGGCCCCCGCCTACCCCGCCACGGGACGCACCACGCGCAGAGGTCGGCAATACCTTAACGGCACGCCCGTCGAGGAGACGGAAGTGTGGATCAATGAAGGCATCAAAGGGCGTGCGAACCTGGTCGAAATGCTTGATGGCGCGTCACTTAAGACCGCGCTACTGGATCTCGTCACCCTCCACGGGAACGACGAAAGCGTCATCACCGCCCTAACCACTCACCTAGAGAATGGTGTTCAAGCGCTGGTCTGCGATGCAGAGAGCGACGCTGATTTGGCGCGCCTAGCCATGCTGAGCGCGGGTATTAACGGCATTTTTTGGGTCGGCTCGGCGGGGCTTGGTGAGCACCTGCCCACTGCATTGGGCCTAGCAGGCACAAAAGCGCCCCCGGCGCCGCAAACAACCACGCCCCAAACTCTGATTGTCATTGGCAGCATGAGCGCCGTCTCGCACCATCAGGCTGAACGACTGTTGGAAAGTGTCGAAACGCTGGCGCTAATTGATATTGGCGCCGCCGACCTGCGACCCGATACCCCGCGCAGCAGCATCAAGGCCCTGGAAGAGCGCCTCGACGCCACGCTTGCCGCCAAACACGACTTGATGGTGCGGCTACGCCAAAGCGATGAACGTAACGCCGCCGAAGGCCCGGCTTTAAGCCTAGCTTTGGCGCAACTTCTGGGCCCGCGGCTGGCCTCAGTGGATCGCCTGATCGCGACCGGCGGAGCTACCGCCCGTGCACTCCTGGCCGCCGCAGACATCACTGAACTAACCCTGATTGATGCGCCCGACACAGGCATGGCGCGCCTTCTAGCCTCGACGGACAGTGGCCCTTTGGAAGTCATCACCAAGGCCGGTGGGTTCGGCGATAACAACGCATTCCAGCGCGTCTGGCACAGCCAGAGACGTAATCACTGATTCTTACTTAGAGGGAGTTTCCATGAGCGACCGTCCCGTTATCGGCATTACCATGGGCGATGCCGCTGGCATCGGCCCCGAAGTCATCGTTAGGGCGTTGGCCCATGGTGACGTGCATGATGCTTGTCGCCCGCTCGTCATCGGTGATGCCGGCCGTCTGCGCAAAGCCATGGCAGTCGTCGGTTCGACGCTCGAGCTGCATACCGTCACAGCCCCTGCCGAAGCGAGCTTCAAACGTGGTCAAATCGAATGCATCGATTTGGGTCTGATTCCCGATGACCTGCCTTGGGGTCAGATCTCAAGCGTGGCTGGCGACGCCGCCTACCGTTACATCGCCAAAACAGTAGAGCTGATTGAAGCGGGTGAGCTTGATGCCATCTGCACCGCACCACTGAACAAAGAGGCGTTGCACGCCGGTGGCCACATTTTCCCCGGCCACACCGAGCTACTGGCCCATCTGACTGGCACTGAAGAGGTGTCGATGATGCTGGTAACACCAAAGATGAAGGTCATCCACGTCACCACCCATGTGGGTATTATTGACGCCATCGCGCGCATCAATCCAGGGTTGGTGACCCGCACCATTGAGCGCGCCCATGAAACCCTGACACGCGCAGGCAAGCAGAACCCCAGAATTGCCGTCTGCGGTATCAACCCGCATGCCGGTGAAAACGGTCTGTTTGGCTATGGTGAGGAGGACGAGAAGATCGTTCCTGCTATCAATGCCCTACGCGAACGTGGCTGGGACGTGGAAGGGCCACTGCCAGCCGACACGCTGTTTTTCCGTGCCGGTCGTGGCGACTTCGACTGCGTTGTTGCCATGTACCACGACCAGGGCCATGGCCCGGTGAAAGTCATGGGTCTCGAAGCCGGAGTCAACGTTACCGTTGGCTTACCTGTGGTACGCACCTCCGTCGACCACGGCACCGCCTTCGATATTGCAGGCAAAGGCATCGCTGATGAGCGCAGCCTCATTGAGGCCCTCCACCAAGCCGTAGAACTTGCCAGCCGCCGTACAGTAGCGGCATAAGCCATAAGATCAGCAGCCACCAGACATCGGTAAACTATAGGAGAGTGCCATGGAACGTATCGGTTTTGTCGGACTAGGGTTAATGGGCGGCTACATGGCAGCCAACATCCTGGCAGCCGACTATCCCCTCAAAGTATTCGACCCCAAGCAGTCTGCCATTGACGCTCTCGTTGCCAAGGGCGCCGAGAGCGCCCAGAACGCCGCAGCGCTGGGCCGCGACTGCAACATCGTTTTCCTCTGCGTACCCACCTCTGAACACGTGGAAGAGGTGATCAATGCCACCGACGGCCTACGTGCAGGCGCTAAGGCCGTGAACAACCCGCTTATCATCGTTGACTGCTCTACCTCGCAGCCAACCGTTACCCGTCGCTTGGCCGAGTCCCTAAAAGGCGATGGCATCACCCTGGTTGATGCGGCCCTGGGTGGCACGCCCACTCAGGCTGAGTCTGGTCAATTGCAGGCTATCGTCGGTAGTGATGACGACACCTTGACACGCTTGCGCCCAGTACTCGAATCCTGGGCGGGCAAGATCCTGCACTGTGGCGGCGTTGGAACAGGCCACACCATGAAGTTGCTGAATCAGTTCCTGGCAATGAGCTATGGCGCGGTTTTCTCCGAAGCTTTGACCATTGGCGCTAAAGCTGGCATCTCGCCTCAGGTTTTCGACAGCGTCATTCGTGGTTCGCGTATGGATAGTGGTTTCTACCAGACGTTTTTCCAGTATGTGCTGGAACGCGACCGCGATGCCCATCGCTTTACCCTGGCGAATGCAGGCAAGGATATTCGTTACGTGGCGGCCTTGGCCGATGCACTGGAAGTCGACGCAGGCGTTGCCCACGCTGTGAGCAATCTTTACGCCAGCGCACTCGAGCAAGGTGAGGGAGACAAGTTCGTACCCGAACTTTCCGATATCGTCGCCAGCCGCCATCAGCTCACCCTTTTTTAAGGAGCTCGCGTGAAAATCGTCTGCACCTCCCCCTCTTTTGCCAAGTACTCGACATCTCCTTACGACGTGCTCAAGGCGGCAGGCGTGACGCTAGAGAGCCTGCCCGCCGATATCAGCGAGGCGGACTTCATTGCCCGCGCCGCTGATGCCGATGGCGCCATCGTCGCCTTTAATCCCATGACCGAAGCTGTCTTCAATTCGCTGCCTAACCTAAAGGTCGTGAGCAAGCACGGTGTGGGCGTAGATAATATTGATCTTGCGGCGGCCCAGCGTCACGGCGTTCGTATAACCAACGTGCCAGCGGCCAACCGACATGCCGTTGCCGACTTCACCTTCGCACTGCTGCTCTCCCTGGCTCGTGATCTGCCTCGGGTGGACGCCGCTACCCGGGCAGGTGAGTGGCCGCGCTGCTTTGGCCGCGATGTTCACAGCATGACGCTGGGCATCGTCGGCATTGGGAGCATCGGGCAGGCTGTCGCCAAACGGGCCACTGGCTTCGAAATGCGCGTGCTAGCCTACGACCCCTTCGCCAATCCCGAAGCGGTAGCCGCCTTAGGTGTGGAGCTTGTCGATCTCGATACCCTATGCCGTGAAGCTGACTTCCTCACCCTGCACGTGGGGCTTTCGGAGCAGACGCACCACCTAATCAACACCGAGCGTCTGGCATTAATGAAGCCCACCGCTATGCTGATTAATGCCGCACGCGGCGGCATCGTGGATGAACAGGCGCTCTATGAGTCACTCAAGGAAAAACGCATAGCCGGTGCAGCCATTGATGCCTTCGAACAGGAGCCGCTCACTTCCAGCCCGCTCTACACGCTGGAGAATGTGATCGTCAGCGCCCACATCGCCGGTTACACCGAGAACGCCCTAACCACGCTAAGCACTACCTGCGTTGAGGACGTACTTGCCGTACTACGTGGCGAAGAACCGAAGCACCCGGTCAACGCATAAACTGCGCAGACAGCCCATCCTCGACCCAGACCTGCAACAAACACAATCGCCGCCAGAAATTCTGGCGGCGATTGTGTTTTAAAGACTTAAGAAAAATGAAATAGCAGCAGAACCTGCTCGGGCAACCCCCTCCTCAACGGGGGCTAAAGCTTAGGCCCCCGCTGTTTGGCGTTGCTGGCGCCAAGTGCGCAACATCGGCAACAACAGCGACAGTAAAGCCAAGCCCAGGAAAAGGAGTGTAATCGGCCCGGAGAGGAACACCCAGAGATCATCCCTGGCGCTCATTAGCCCCAAGCGCAAGTTGGACTCGGCCATCGGCCCCAGTATCAACGCGATACAAAGTGCCGCCTGGGAGAAACCGTATTTCTGCATAAAGAAGCCCAATACACCAAACCCCACCATAGTGTAGAGGTCGACTACATTAAGATTGATTGCCCAAGAGCCAACGAAGCAAAAGATAACGATGGCCATTGTCAGAAGCCGCCGGGGAACTCTTAATATCTGCGTAAAGAAACGTATGCCCAACAAACCAAAAATCAGCATGAAAATAGTTGCCACAAATACCCCGGCGAAAATCCCCGTGACGACTTCTGGGTGCTGCTGGAACAGCATTGGGCCAGGTGCCAACCCCTGAATCATCAAGCCCCCCATTAGCACGGCGGTAACCACGTCGCCAGGAATCCCAAGCGCCAGCAGTGGAATAAGGGCTGCAGCGCAAACGGCGTTATTCGCGCTTTCAGTCGCGGCGACACCAGGGAGATGGCCAGTGCCGAATTTTTCTGGTGTTTTAGACGTGCGCCGGGCTTCGTTATAGCTGATCCAGGCGGCAGTACCCGAACCTGTTCCCGGAATAATACCAATAAAGGTTCCGATCAAGGAGCCTCTTAACATAGGCATCCCGCTTTCTTTCATCTCCGAGCGCGTCGGCCAGATACCCCCCACTTTCATGCGTTCCACACGATCGCTTAAGATTTTCTCAATTTGAACGAATACCTCAGAAAGCGCGAATAGCCCTATCAGCGCTGGCGTAAAAGAGAAACCCGAGGCAAACCCCGGCACACCAAAGGTATAACGTGAGATACCGCTAATAGGATCCGCACCGACACTGCCAATGAGCACACCCGCCAGCCCCGCAATAGCCCCTTTCAGAATATCCCCCGATAGACTGGCAATAATCGTCAGGCCAAAGACTGCCAAAGCGAAGTACTCTGCTGGTCCAAACTTCAGCGCCAGCGTAGCAAGCTGTGGGGCCAGTGAGGCAAGCACAACGGCCGCAAAAATTCCGCCTACAAATGATGCGATGGTTGCCATTCCCAGCGCTTTACCTGCTTCACCTTTCTGCGCCAGCGGGTAACCATCAAGCACTGTAGCGGCAGAAGACGGGGTTCCTGGTGTACGCAAAAGGATGGCAGATATGCATCCACCATAGATGCCACCAATATAAATACCGATGAGCATATTCAAGCCCATGACCGGCGCCATGCCGAAGGTCAAGGGAATGAGCAGCGCGACTCCCATGGTGGCGGTTAGCCCTGGAAGAGCGCCAATGATCATTCCGCCCAACGTACCTAGCGCAATGACCCAAAGAATACTCGGATCAAAGACCGCCAATACATACGATGATATTTCCATAGCGACCTACTTAATAAAAAAAACAGCCAAAACTACCTACCCCCGCTGAAGTGCCGGGGGCAGGTAGTTTCAGTATTATTGGTTGACGCCGTACATACCTAACTGACGAATGATTTCCTCAGCAACGGCCGAGTCACGCTCAGCCAGCTCTCGGTAATCTTCGCCCGAACGGTAGTCTACAAATTCGCCCATCTCCTCCATCCGAGCCAAAAACTTTTCATCCTGGAAAGTGTTACGCAACGCTTCGGATAGCGTTTCTTTGACGTCATCTGGCATGCCGACCGGCGCAATAACCCCCTTCCAGGCGGACCAGGTAAAATCGATACCCAGTTCTTCCGGGACTGGAGTATCAGGCAGCGCATCGATGCGTTCCTCCTCCATCACCAGCAGCGCCTTGAGGCTACCAGCTTCAATTTGTGGCATTACTTCAGCGGGTGAAGCGACAACCGCATCTATGTGGCCTCCCACACAGGTGGTTACCGCTGCCGAAGCACCAGCGAAAGGCATGTTGTTAAACTCAAGACCAGCGGCATTGCCAAACCCTGCAATCGCGATATGATTAGCGCCACCAGCTCCTGAGTTCCCTACGCGGACTTCTCCTGGATGCTCTCGTGCGTAATCAATAAATCCTTCCACATCTTCAAACGGCGCGCCCTGGCAGCCCGCCACAACAATCAGGTTGCGCCCCATTAAGGCGAGGAACTCGACATCACCCAGGCTGTAGTCGACGCCTCCGTAGTGGGGCAGCATCGCCAAGGGCCCTTGAGCGCCCATTCCAAGCGTATAGCCATCAGGCCGTGCATGAATGGCAGCACTGGTACCAATTGAGCCACCACCACCATGCTGGTTACGTACCACCAGCGAATTACCCAGATACTCCTCCATGGTATCGGCCATGATTCGGGCAGAGAGATCCGTACCACCACCGGCTGAGTACGGCACGATAACCTGTACGGGACGTACCGGGTAATCAGCCGAATACGCAGACGCAGCGGTAAACAAAACGCCACAACCTAGGGCAGTGAGGGCTGGAAGAAACTTGCTCATTTGTTGTTCTCCAATGTCTTTAATGATTATTGTCTAATGGAGTGGCTAGCTAGGTAGGTAGGTAGACACTCAGCAGGTGGGTAAAGCCAAAGTAAACGCAGGCAATGATAAGAGCTGGTACCAATAAGAACTGGGTAATACGCCGCTCACGCAGTAACAGCATACCGATGACGAACGTAGCTAATGTACTGGGCAGATATCCGATACGCTCAAAAACCATGGCATAGCCAATCATTAGTAAAATGAAAAGCACAAGCACAATAGTGGCGTATTGAATTCCAGACGAAGTAGTTTCAGATGCATTTGACTCAGGCGACAAGCGCAACCCTCGGACTAAAAGTCCTACCGACAAAAGTGCGATGCCACCAATAGCAAGCCATGGGAAAAAGGCTGGCCCTGCCTGGCTACCTGCTCCCGTGGAGGGCATAAATGTTGTGCGCCAAGCAGCAAAAGCACAAAATACCAAAAGTAAAATAGCTAACCAGCAGTCCGTTCTTTTGAGTACCATTTCTCACTACCTTTATTGATAACGGCATAGATCGCCAAAAGCATTCTCTCGCCACCTGACGACCGAATCAATCAAAAAACCCGCAACAAGAAACAAAATGATCTTTATGATCCTTTTTGGCAATACATCCATTGAGCTTCCAAAAATAGAAAAATTCAATAAACGAAGACAAACAATTGATTTTTAATATTAAAATACAGAACAACCCTAAAGCATAATATACCAATGTCTATACAGAATATGATCATTTCAATCAAAAATATAAAACCAACCATTGATATCGGCAACGCCATCAGATCTCATATCGATATGTTCATAAAACTGCAGGGGCTCGTATGAAAGTCGTCAAAAGACGTAAAGCCATGCTAGAAGCGGTACGCTCGGGTGTTTGTAGCATTGAGGCGCTGTGCAGCCATTTCGGCATTTCTGAAGCGACCGCCCGTCGCGATTTGGGTGCACTCTCAAAAGAAGGGCTTCTAGTACGCACCTATGGCGGAGCTGCCACATCCATAGGCCAGCGTGAACCAGAGCTGACATTGGAACAACGCCGCGTGCGCCAGGGGGACATCAAGCTTCGTCTTGCTGAAAAAGCACTTGAATGCATTCAGGATGGAGATACGTTGCTACTGGATGGCGGCACTACTACCGCCGCACTTGCAGCACGCTTAAGCGAAAGGAAGGGCCTACACGTTATTACCAATAATATAGCGGCACTGCCCTTGTTAACCCAGCTCCCGGAAGGCCGCACAACCGTGCTCGGGGGGGATTTGAGGGCGCCAAGTATGACAGTATATGGCCCTCTCGCTTACGAAGCGCTCTCTCGCCTGACCGTGGATCGCGTCTTTGTGAGCGCTGATGGCGTCACCGAGCACGGCCTTTGTGAAGCAAGCCCCGATCAAGCATGGCTTAAGGAAGCCATGATTGCCCGCGCTGCGGAAGTTTATGTGTTGGCTGATGCCACTAAGATCGGACGCGCCAGCCAACAGCACTGGACGCCCTATCCGGCTCGCTGGGTTCTAATCACCGATGCAGACGAATCATTCACGTCAATCTTCACTAATCACAAGGTCACAATTCTGCGCCCAACTTAAAGATTGGCAGGCCGCCAAGGACTGACTCTCCGTGCTCTTTTCTCATCTACCCCAACGCATTGAGTGGCTTACTATACAAGAGCCACACCCTCGCATAATGCTAAGCAAACAACCAAAAGTTGCATTTTTTGCTGTCGATAAGGAGACTAGCAGCCCTCCCCGTCACTTTACCTTCACCGCGAAGAGCCTTTCCCATGCGTCTAAACGCCGATTTTAGCCACTTTGCCTGTGTTATACCGGAAGAGTATCAGTGGGTCGCTTCCCCCAGTGCGGGGGTAGAACGCATGATGTTTGACCGAATTGGTGATGAAGTAGCCCGCGCAACCAGCCTTGTTCGCTACGCGCCCAATACGCAGTTTGAACGCCATACCCACGGCGGCGGCGAAGAGATTCTGGTGCTGGAAGGCGTGTTCGCCGATGAGCATGGCCGCTACGCGGCGGGCAGTTACCTGAGAAACCCCATTGGGACCGGCCATACGCCGCAGATTGGTGAAGAAGGCGCACTGATTTTTGTCAAACTGCATCAGTTTGACCCTAACGACACGCTACAGCTGGCGGTGCCTGCTCACCGGCTGCCTTGGCAGCCAGACCGGCGCCCGCGCATTGCCTACAAGATGCTGCACACCTACAAGCAGGAGCGCACCAGCCTGGAACGCTGGGCAGCGGGCACTTCTATTACCTACCCCATGTTACTGGGTGGCCTGGAATTTTTCATTCTGGAAGGCACGCTAAGCGATAGTGAGCAGAGCTATACGTCAGGCACCTGGTGCCGCTACCCAAGTGGGGCGGCACCGGCGTTAACCGCAGGTGATGAAGGCGTAATGATGTACCTCAAGCGCGGTCATCTGCCGCCTGCTTAGGTTCGCGCTAGGCCCAGAAATGGCAGTAGCGTAAGGGCCGCAATCATCCCTACCGCTAACAGCACCAGCACTACCTGCATGGGGTGAGCGGCTAAGCGCTTCCAGAGCGTCATTTGCTCGCCCCGCTCAACGGCTTGCTGATGTTCGCGCTGGGCACGCTCCAATCGCTCTGCTTGATAAGCTTCCAATGCAGCCTTGGCCGCTTCATGCTGATGCGGGTTGCGCAGCCAAATGGCATCGACCCCCAAACGGAAAAAGCCCGCCTGGGTTTCATAGGTATCAAAGCCATGGGTGGCGAGCAGGTCACGCACTTCCATGGCCTCTTCATCAGTAACATGGCGCAGTCGGAACAGTAGTTCAGCCATTAGCGTGCCTCATGCGTCGCTCTTACCCACCATTAGGTCTGCCTGAATCACTTCAATCCAGTAGCCGTCAAGGTCTTTAACGAAGATAACATCTTTCATCTTGCCCTGATCCGCGCGTTTTACAAACGTGACGTCATGCTCATCAAACCACGCCTGAGCGGCCGCTAAATCAGGCACATTAAAGCAAATATGCCCAAAGCCCTGAGGTTCAGCATTGCCATCATGGTAGGCGAAGTCTTCCTGATGCTCGGTGCCCCAGTTGTGAGTAAGCTCTAACAGCCCTTTCTGGCTAAAGGTCCAGGCGGTACGGGCGTGGGTATCTTCTGGCACACTGTCGCTGGGTGTCAGGTTGGCCAGAAAATAGAGCGAGAACTGCATCTCTTCAAAGTCCAACCGGCGCATCACCTGCATACCAAATACCTTGGAGTAGAAGGCCAGGGCAGCTTCAGGATCTTTCACCCGCAGCATAGTGTGGTTCAAACAAAAACCTTGGGTTTGTGGCGGTGTGGCGACAACGCCGGGATGCTGCTCGCCTTGAAAACTCATATCGCTCTCCTTTTCAGAATTGATCTATCGACAAGCTATAATCTTTAATTACCCTGTGTCAGCACTGATGCCGGATAATCGTTAACATGGTGTCATAAACCGCGCTCAATCGTCCCTTTTGTTAACAGGTAGATGTATGTCCCTACGCCCACTTGGCGATTATCTTCAAACGCTTCGTGCAGAAACCCCGCTGGTGCACTGCATCACCAATTATGTCGCCATGAACAGCACTGCTAATGTGCTGCTAGCTACCGGGGCGTCCCCCGCTATGCTGCATGCGCCTGAAGAAGTCGCTGAATTCACGGCGATTGCGGCGGGCCTGTCAGTTAATATCGGTACCATCTCTTCCCACTGGGCCGACGCCATGCTGATGGCCACAAAGACCGCAGAAAAGCATGGCATCCCCTGGGTGTTAGACCCTGTCGCCGTGGGCGCTACGCGCTACCGCCAAACGCTCTGCACGCAGCTACTGGCCGTTAAACCCAGCATTATTCGTGGCAATGCCTCAGAAATTCTTACCCTAAATGGCTTAGCCAACCCTGGCCGTGGTGTGGACTCGACGGCCGCTACCGACCAAGCCATAGAGGCAGCAATAATGCTGGCGCAGCAGCATGGCTGTATTGTCGCGATGACCGGCGAAAGCGACTGGGTGACGGACGGTCATCAGCACTATCGGATTAGCGGAGGCCATCCCTTAATGCCGCGAGTGACCACCCTAGGCTGCGGGTTAAGCGCGTTGGTGACTGCTTTTGTTGCTGCTAACCCTGAAGCACCAATGGGCGCTACGACGGCTGCGCTTGCCTGCTTTGCCGTCGCCGGCGAGCGTGCGGGCGAGACAGCTCCCGGGCCTGGCAGTTTTCAGGTTGCGTTATTGGATGCGCTCTATCAGCTAACCCCCACGGACCTCACCACTTATGCTCAGTTGGAGGCGATGCATGCCCATTGATCTATCGCTCTATTTGGTAACCGACGCAGAGCTCTGCCGCGATATTGGCGTGGAACAAACGGTTGAAGCAGCCGTAAACGGCGGTGTCACGGTCGTGCAGCTGCGCGATAAGCATGCCAGCGATGAACAGATGATTGCCCAGGGAAAACGGCTAAAGGCGATATTGGCAGGCACCGGTGTCCCGCTGATCATTAATGACCGCTTGCAGGTGGCCTTAGCGTGTCAGGCGGATGGTTTACATGTTGGCCAAAGCGACACGGCCGTTCAAGAAGCGCGCAGTGCCATGGGGCCGCAGGCGATCATTGGCTTATCCATCAATACGCTTGAACAGCTACAAGCAGCGCCGATTGAGCTACTGGATTATGTCGGGCTTGGCCCGGTGTTTGCTACCATCAGCAAGCAGGATCACGCTCAGCCCATCGGTTTTGGCGGCTTGGCAGCGCTGCTCAAGGCTTGCCCGCTGCCTAGCGTGGCCATTGGCGGGCTAAAGGCTGAGCATGCCATTAGCGTGCAGCAGGCAGGTGCCAACGGCTTAGCGGTGATATCTGCCATTTGTGGCCAGCCCGACCCTTATCAAGCCGCACGGGCTTTGTTGTGGAGAGACACATATGTTACCTAGCTTATTTATTTCCCACGGTTCACCCATGTTGGCGCTGAACAAAACGCCTGCTCATGAATTTCTGCGTGAATTAGGCACACGCCTTGCACCCAAAGCAGTGGTGGTTATCTCAGCGCACTGGGAGAGCTTGACGCTCAACGTCAGCTCTAGCAGTCAGCCGGAGACCATTCACGATTTCGGTGGGTTTCCCCGTGAGCTTTTCGCGTGCCAGTATCCTGCCCCCGGTGAGCCGATGCTGGCGGAACGGCTGACTATATTATTGGGCGCGGAGGCGGTTGATCGCGGCTTTGATCACGGCGCTTGGGTGCCACTTTCATTGATGTTCCCCGACGCCAATGTGCCCGTCGTTTCTCTATCCCTGCCCGTGCGCTGGAGCAATGCAGAACTTGTCCGCCTGGGTGAGCAGCTCTCGGTACTGCGGGAAGAAGGCATTTTGCTTATTGGCTCGGGAAGCCTGACCCATAATCTGTATGAAATGATGCCGCAAGATAGCCCGATGCCCGGCTGGGTAGATGAGTTTGCACAGTGGGTTAATCACCAGCTTATCAGTGACGATCGCGCAGCACTGCTTAACTGGGAAAGTGCGCCTAACGCGCGGAAAAACCACCCCACACCGGAACACTTTTTACCCTTACTGGTTGCCATGGGGGCTGGCGGTCAAGCGACTCAGTTGCACCACAGCGTGGAGCACGGTGTGCTGGCGATGGACGTTTATCAATTCGTGTAAAGCAATCTGCTTTCTTTGGCTAGGCCGTGGGACGGCGCTTAAGGGTTGTCCTGCGGTCGTGGTAAGCCACCGCTAACCCGCTGCACATAATCAAGGCGCTGCCCACCCACACCCAGATATCAGGCATCTCACCCCAGATCCACCAGCCCATCAAAACAGCCCACAGCAACGCTGTGTAATCAAACGGGGCCGCAATGGCGGCAGGTGCAAATCGAAAAGCTAGGGTGATAAAGGCAGTGGCAACAACTCCCAGCACGCCTGAAGCGAAAAAACCGGCCCAGTGCCATAGCTCGGGGGTTTGCCACACCCAGGGTAATGCGAAACCAGTCACCACGAGGGGTACCAAGGTCATATAAAACAGCATGGCCCAGAGATGTTCACGGGCACCGTAACGGCGGGCAGTAATCAGCATTAAAGCATAAAAAAATGCGGCCGCCACCAGAACCAGTGCCCCCACGTTAAAGGCATCACCGTTAGGGCGCACCACAATCAGCACCCCGATAAATCCTACTATCGATGCAATGAGCACCGGTTTATCAATGCGCTCACCCAACAGCGGCACCGAGAGTAGCGTTACAAACAAGGGCGCCACAAAGGCAATCGCCGTCGCCTCTGCTAATGGCAATAGGGTTAAACCAAGGATAAAACACACCATGGTGACGGTATGAAGCAACCCACGCATTAGATGCACGCGAGGGCGTTTTGTACGCAGCTTGCGTAACCCTCCCGCATAATGGGCCAATAGTGCAATCAATGGTACAGAGATCAAGGCGCGGAAAAAGATAATCTGCAGCGGTGAATGGAACTCACCCAGCCACTTGGAAACTGCGTCTCCAAGCGCTAGGAAAAGTACGCCTACACACATGCTGAGTATGCCTTTCAGCGACGTCGTCACCGCTATCTCCTTGTTAAAATCTGAGGGAATATCGAGTAGGGTGAGGCGTTACCGCCTCATCCCTCTCACAGAACCGTACATACGGGCCTCGTATACGGCTCATGCCATTAACTTACCCCGAACTCGGGGACAGTGATGCCCGTTTTGATCTTCGTTAAGTCCATCAACTTCAGATCGTCATGCAAGTAGGCGCTGGGGATCGCCAGATGGGCCAGCGGTGACGCCGCGTTACGCCAGCTTTGCATCTTGATGTACTTAAACGGCGGGCGGTAGCCCAACTGTTTCAGCCTTCGATGCAGCCGACTCGGCTTCTT